>JAFGSH010000054.1 GCA_016934695.1 Deltaproteobacteria bacterium | reverse complement strand
ACCATCTGGGTCTCGAGGTCGGCCTTGCAGAGCAGGGCGACGCGGTCTACCGACGGGGCGATCCCCGGGCGAACCGTCTCGGCGATGTATGCCGCGAGCTCCCTGAACCGCATCACCTTCTCGTACGAGGTCCCCAGGAGGCTGTGGAATACCACCTCCTTCAAGGCTTCCAGGTGGTCTTCGAGGGGGGTCTTTCGATCTTCCTCGAAGAAGAAGCGGGCGTCGGCAAGCCGGGCCCGGATCACCTTCTCGTTGCCCCGGGCCACGACCGAGGGGTCACGGGCCAGGGTGTTGTTGACGGTGATGAAATGGGGGAGGAGTTTTCCCCG
This sequence comes from Deltaproteobacteria bacterium, assembly GCA_016934695.1. Next base: position 9,350 of record JAFGSH010000054.1, on the reverse strand, counting down.
GGAGTCGACGACGGGGAAGTACTTCTGGTGCTTCATCATGGCGGTGGTCAGGACTTCTTTGGGGAGCGCGAGATATTCCCGGTCAAAGGTCCCGCATACCACCGAGGGGTATTCGACGAGGAAACTCACCTCTCCGAGGAGGTCCTCGTTTTCGAAGACGGTTCCCGAGACGGTCTCGGCGGCCGCCCTGGCCTCGTCCCGTATGGTTGTCTTCCTCCGCTCCGGGTCGACGATGACGAACCGCTCTTCCGTCTTCGTGAGGTAGTCCTCGAGTCCTTTGACTGTAAAAGCTTCCGGGGCCATGAAGCGGTGGCCGCGGCTGGCGGCCGAGCTGGTGATGTTCTCTATCGAGAAAGGGATGATCTCCCCGCCGAAGAGGGCGACGATCCAGTGGATCGGCCGCGCGAAGCGCAGGTTCAGATCCATCCAGCGCATCGACTTCTGGAAGGGGATCGAGAGGATGAAGCGCGGGAGAAACTCCGTCAGGATAGCCCGGGTATCCCGGCCGGCGATCGTCTTGCGCGAGCAGATCTGTTTTCCCTTGGGCATTTCGACGATCTCCAGCTCGGAGACGTCCACCCCCTGTCCCCGGGCGAATCCGAGGGCCGCCTTGGTGGGCTTCCCCTCTTCATCGAAGGCCACGGCTACCGAGGGCCCCATCTTCTCGATGACCTGGTCGTCCTGCATCTCGCTGACGTCCTCGACCGCGAGGACCAGCCTCCGCGGTGTGCCCATCGTCCGCACCCGGCCGCGGCCGATGCGAAGCCCGGAAAACTCGCCGGCTATGATCCGTTCCATATCCTTCAATGCCTTCGGCAGGAAGGCAGCCGGGATCTCTTCCGTTCCTATCTCCAACAGCAATTCTTTGGCCATGAGAACAACAACTCCTGCGTTATTTCGTAGCGAACTTTCCCGTGAGGGGGTATCCCATCTCTTCTCTCTGGCGGGCATAGCCTTCGGCGCTGAGACGGGCGAGATTTCGCACCCTCCCGATATAGCTCGTGCGCTCGTTTACGCTGATGGCCCCCCGCGCGTCCAGGATGTTGAACACGTGCGAACACTTAAGGCAATAGTCGTACGTGGGGAGTACCAGTCCCCTTTCGGCGATCCTGATCGATTCCGCCTCATACATGTCGAAGAGCCTGCGCAGCATGTCGGTGTCTGCCTCTTCGAACTGATAGGTGGAGAACTCCACCTCACCCCGATGATGGACGTCTCCGTACGTGACCCCGTGCCCCCACTCGAGGTCGTAGACGTTGTCGATCCCCTGGAGATACATGGCGATCCGCTCGATCCCGTACGTGATCTCGACGCAGACGGGATTGAGATCGATTCCCCCCACCTGCTGGAAGTAGGTAAACTGGGTGATCTCCATCCCGTCCAGCCAGACCTCCCACCCCAGTCCCCAGGCACCGAGGGTGGGGGATTCCCAGTCGTCCTCCACGAAACGGATGTCGTGGTCCAGGGGATCGATTCCGAACGATTTCAGAGAATCGAGGTACAGATTCTGTATCCCGAGAGGGGAGGGCTTCATGATGACCTGGTACTGGTAGTAGTGCTGCAGGCGGTTCGGGTTTTCACCATACCGGCCATCCGTCGGCCTGCGCGAAGGCTCCACGTATGCGACATTCCACGGCTCCGGGCCGAGCGCCCTGAGAAACGTCGCCGGATTGAAGGTGCCGGCTCCCACCTCGAGATCGTAGGGCTGCTGCACGATGCATCCCTGATCGGCCCAGTACTGCTCCAGGGCGAATATCAGTTCCTGAAAGGTCACGATTGCCTCCTTACGGGCGGAATGAAAACGCAGGGACGCTACCACTACCGGGGATGCCTGTCAAGGCGGAATCACGGGCCCGGCACCGCCCCGTCACGTCATCTTTTTGATCTCGTCGAGCACCTGCAGGGACCTGGGTTCCCCCCCCAGGATGTGCCGTATGAAGTGCCTGAGGATCTGAGAACTCTCCCTCAGGGCATTCTCCGAGAGGACCAGCCGGCTTATCCGGGCTGGCTCCACCTGTCCCCCCATCAGGAGCGTCTTGATCGTCCCCGGAGAGACGGGGATACCTCCCTGATTGTTCCGGCCACACCGGGTGCACCGGACGCCTCCCCGCGCCGCGTCGAAGAGGGCGTCGCCGCTCTCATCGAGCGGCCTGTCGCAGGCGACGCATCGTTCCAGCACCGGCTCGTACCCCGAGAGTCTGAGGAGGCGCAGTTCGAAGAAGCGGGCCGTCTCCTCCGGGCCGTTCCCCCCCTCCAGGAGCCCGAGGAAGTCCTCCAGGAGTTGAAAGGTGCCGAGACTCCTCTTCCCCTCCGCGGTGAACCGGTCCACGAGCTCGACCAGGTACGACGCGGTCATGGTCCTCCCCAGGTCAGACCTGATGGCGGGGTAGTGGTTGATGACGTCGCAGTTCTCTATAACGGCCAGGCTGTTCTCGTCCCTCCGGGAGAAGAGGAGTATGGAATGGGAAAAGGGCTCTATGGCGTTGGAGAAGCGTTTTCTGCTCCGCCGGGCCCCCTTGGCGATCCCCTTGATCTTTCCGAAGTCCCGGGTGAAGAAGGTGACGATCCGGTCGGACTCCCCGTAGTTGAGAAAGTGGACGACGAACGCCGGCGTCTTGATAGGGGGCCTTCTCATACCAGCAGTTTCAGAAAGATGGTTGCGAGCCCCAGGAAGGAGAGGAAGCCGAAGGCGTCCGTGAAGGCGGTAACGAAGATGTGAGAACCCAGGGCGGGATCGGCCTTTATCCATTTCAGGCTCAACGGTACCAGGGTCCCGATCAGGGTCCCCACGAATACGTTGATGATCATGGCGAGGCCGAGGACCACCCCCAGGACAGGCATTCCCTTCCAGAGAAAGGCGATGATCCCGATGACGATCCCCACGGCCATGCCGTTGACGACCCCTACGACAATCTGTTTGTAGAGCGCCTTCTTTGCGTTGTCGAAGGTGACCTCGCCGAGGGCCAGCCCTCTGACGATCAGAGTGAGCGTCTGGCTCCCGGCGTTCCCGCCGATGGCCGCCACCACCGGCATGAAGACGGCCAGGGCGATGACCATCCGGATGGTATCTTCGAAGAAGCCGATGACCAGCGCCGATGCGAGGGCCGTCACGAGATTGAGGTAGAGCCAGGGTAGTCTCCTCTTGACGGACTCCATCGGTTCGTTGAAGACGGTATCGTCTTCGTCCAGACCGGCGATGCGGTAGATGTCCTCCGATGATTCCTCCTCCATGACGTCGACGATATCGTCGATCGTGATACGGCCGAGCAGATGGTTGCCGGTATCCACGACGGGGAGAGAAACGAGGTCGTACTTCTCGAACATCCGGGCGACCTCTTCCTGGTCGACATCCGTCTGAACGGAGGGAATATCCTTATCGACGGACTCCGTGGCGGGGCTGGTTCGTTTGGCCGTGATCAGCCTCTGGAGAGGTATGGTGCCGATGAGGGTATTGTCCTTGTCGACAACAAAGACGTTATACACGTTTTCGATCTCTTCCGAGGCCTGTATGACGGCCTTCAGGGCATCGTTGATCGTGGAATCGGAGGGGACCGAGACCAGCTCCGACTGCATGATGCCGCCGGCCGTGTCCTCCTCATATTTCAGGAGGTTCTTGAGGTCCTGCGACTCATCGGGTTCTATCTCCGCGAGGATGGCCCGTGCCTGGTCTTCGGGGAGTTCGGCGATGACATCCGCCGCGTCGTCCGAATCCATCTCGTCGATGATCTCGGCAAGTTTCTTGTCCGATATGTCTTCGAGGATCTGCTCGCGGGAGACATCGCTCAGCTCGGTGATGACATCGGAGGCCTTCTCCACTTCGAGGAGGGAGAAGAGATGGATCTTCTCCTGTTCGGCGAGGTTGTCGATGAGATCGGCGATATCGGCCGGGTGGAGATCCGAGAACAGATCGATGATTGCGAATTCTCTGTTGAGGCGGATCCACTTCTTGAGTTGGCCGAGATGCGGTATCTTTTCTTCCCTTCTCTTCATGGCAGCCCCGCTGGTAAACAAAAACAACTTTTATTATCACGTCTTAGAAGACAGGGCAAGGAGGAAATACGAAAGGTGCCCCGGCATCCGTGCGATACCGGAAGGACAGCCTGGCACGGTGGAAGCGGTGGGGACGAAGGGTTCCGGTTCTAGGCCCCGGCCCCGGGGGCCGTGTACTTGATCTCTCCGGCGACGATGGTCATGACCGCCCTTCCCGTGAGATTCCAGCCGTGAAAGGGGCAGTTGCGGCTCTTTGAGCGGAAGGTCCCCGTATCAACCGTCCATTTCGCGTCCGGATCGATGACGGTGATATCGGCGTCGGAGCCCGGCTTGAGCGAGCCCTTGGGTATCTTCAGGATACGCGCGGGATTTGTGCTCATTCTTTCGATCAGTTGCGGCATGGTGAGAAGGCCGTCGTGCACCAGTTTCAGGGAGAGGGAGAGAGATGTCTCCATGCCGATGATCCCGTTTGCGGCGTACGCGAACTCGACATCCTTCTCGACGGATGAATGAGGTGCATGGTCGCTGGCTATCGCATCGATCGTGCCGTCGCTGAGGCCCTCCTTGATCGCCTCCACGTCATCCGCACCCCTCAGGGGCGGGTACATCTTGCAGTTTGTGGAGAATCCCCTGAGCGCCTCGTCGGTCAGCGTAAAATAATGGGGCGCCGTTTCGGCCGTCACATCGACCCCCGCTGACTTGGCCTCTCTGACGGCCCGGACGGATCCGGCCGTGCTCACGTGGGCAATATGTATGCGGGTCCCCGTGAAGCGGACAAGATCGATATCGCGCGCCACCATGATCTCTTCCGCGATGGCCGGAATCCCCGGAAGACCCAGCTGGGTGGATACGAATCCTTCGTGCATCAGGCCGCCCGCCGACAGCCCCCGGTCCTCGCAATGCGATATTACGGGCATGTCGAAGGAATAGGCGTACTCGAGGGCGTGCCGCATCAGCCCGCTGTCCACGACCGGGTTGCCGTCATCGGAAAAGGCCACGGCGCCGGCGCTCTTGAGATCGCCGAATTCCGTCAGCACCTTTCCATTCTGGCCTCTGCTGATCGCCGCGACGGGATACACCTGCGCCATCGAGGCGAGGCGGGCCTGCTTCAGTATGAACTCCGTCACCGAACGGTTGTCGTTGACCGGGTCAGTGTTCGCCATGCAGGCAACGGCGGTAAAGCCCCCGGCAACCGCGGCCTCGCTCCCCGTCAGGATCGTTTCCTTGTACTCGAAACCGGGCTCGCGCAGGTGGGTATGCATGTCGATCAGGCCGGGCGCCACGATCTTCCCCTTCAGGTCGATAACCCGCGGGGCGTCCTTCGATTGCGCCTTCGAGGGGGAGATTCCCTGTTCGATGCGCGATATCTTTCCGTTTTCTATCAGGATATCCGCGACCGTATCCACACCCTGCGAGGGGTCTATCACCCTGCCGCCCTTGAGTAACAGCTTCATTTGACTCCTCCTGACAAGAGGTAGAGAAGGGCCATCCTGACGGCAACGCCGTTGGTAACCTGTTCGAGGATGACGGAATGGGGCCCGTCGGCTATCTCGGGGGTGATTTCAACTCCCCGGTTTATTGGTCCCGGGTGCATGACGATCGCGTCGTCCTTCGCCCGCTTGATGTTGTCCCGATTCAGGGAGAACTGCTGGGCGTACTCGCGGAGGGAGGGGAAGAGGTTTTCCTGCTGCCGTTCGAGCTGCATACGGAGCATCATGACGACGTCCGCGTCCCGGATGGCGTCGTTCACGGTGTGGCAGACGGTAACCCCCATCCGCTCGATATCCCTCGGTATCATCATCGCAGGGCCGCATATCACCACCTGTGCGCCCATCTTTGTGAGGCCGTATATGTTGGAGCGCGCCACCCGGCTGTGGGCGATGTCGCCGATGATGGCGACCCTGAGTCCTTCGATCTTCCCCTTCTTCTCGCGGATGGTGAGCATGTCGAGGAGGGCCTGGGTGGGGTGTTCGTGCGCCCCGTCCCCCGCGTTGATGATCGATTGTTCCAGAAGGCCGGCGAGGATGTGTGCCGCACCGGCGGCGCTGTGCCGGATAACGATGATGTCCGGATGCATCGATTCCAGGTTGCGGGCTGTGTCGATCAGCGTCTCACCCTTCACCACGCTGCTCGCGGATGCGGAGATGTTGATCGTGTCCGCGCTCAGCCTCTTCGCCGCGATCTCAAAGGATGTCCGCGTCCTGGTGCTCGCCTCGAAGAAGAGGGTGATGACCGTCTTCCCCCTGAGGGTGGGGACCTTCTTGATGGTCCTGTCGGATATCTCCTTGAAGGATTCGGCGGTATCGAGTATCAGGACGATCTCTTCCCGCGAGAGATCCCGTATCCCCAGCATGTCTTTTCTTGATAAACCCATGTGTTTTTGACCCTCCGGGCAGGCATGGACCATCCCCCGGTGCATATCCGTGCCCGGGTAATAGGGCTCTGGTCAACCCTCTTCGATTACCACTTCGTCCGTGCTTCTGTCATCCGTCAGGTTGACGCTGATGTTTTCCCACAGTGACGACGGGAGGGTTTCACCGATGAAATCAGCTCTGATCGGGAGCTCCCGGTGTCCCCTGTCGATGAGAACGGCGAGCTGTATCCGTTCCGGTCTTCCGAAATCCATCAGCGCGTCCATAGCGGCTCGTATCGTTCTGCCGGTAAAGAGGACGTCGTCCACCAAGACGACCTTCTTGCGATCGAGGGGGAAGGGGATGTAGGTCTTTCCGATCGGCGGCCGCTTCCCCGTCGTCAACACATCGTCCCGGTGGAGGGTGATATCGAGCGCCCCTGACATGATCTCGGTACCCTCAATGGCGGATATCTTTTTGCAGAGCCTTTCCGCCAGGGATACGCCCCCTTTGCGGATGCCGATAATAATAAGGTTATCCGTACCCTTATTCCGTTCCAGAATCTCATGGGCCATCCTCGTAAGGGACCGTTCGATTCCCTCCGCATCCATGACAACCTTTTTCTTCTGCATGTCTCGTATCCCTTATGGTGTGCCCGGCGTGCAATACGGCCGCGGTACTTCAAAGGCGGGCGGTTTACTCAAAAAAAAGGCCTTCCCATATCAATGAGAAGGCCCCTTGGCACTCTTTGTATCACATTATCCGCACGCATCGAAAACCCTTTTCACGACGGTTACATACCCGGTTAATTTTGCTACGTATATCAGTATTTGCATTTTGTGTCAAGGGGGTTTTAGTGGAGGATACGCCCCATCCTGCTCCACCTGATATCCTTATTCTCTCTGTCCCAGGACCAGTATATGATGAAGGCCCTCCCCAGGACGTCCTCGAGGTTTACGAATCCCCAGAACCTGCTGTCGTAGCTTTGATCCCGGTTGTCCCCCATCACGAATATGTGCCCGGCCGGGACCGTGACGGGGCCGAAATTGTCGCGGGGCTGTATCGAGGCCGGGAAGGACAGGGTATCGGTGTGAACGCCGTGACCGTCATCGTACACGGAGCCGTTCAGGTATATCTTTTTGTTTCTGACCTCGATGATGTCCCCGGCCACGCCGATCACCCGCTTGATGAAATCCTTTGACCGGTCGACGGGATATATGAAGACGACGATGTCGCCCCGCCGGGGATCGTCAATGGGTACCAGGGTCTTCCGTATGAAGGGGATCTTTACCCCGTAGGTAAATTTGTTGACGAGGAGGTGATCCCCTACCAGGAGGGTTGGTTTCATCGAGCCGGAGGGGATCTTAAACGCCTGAACGACAAAGGTCCTGATAAAGAGGGCTATGAGTATCGCTATGATGATCGCTTCCGCGTATTCCCTGACGATGTTCTTTCTGTTCTTTCCCATAATAATCTGCACTCCGAATCTGTTTTTGAGAGGGTCGATTCCCGCGGTACGTTCAGGAGTAGATCGCCGACATTGTTATCACGACCATCGCGATTGCCAGAGAACCCTTGAGCAGCACCCCGGCAACCCTCCCTATCAGGGCGCCGTATCCCGCCCTGAAGGCCGGTTTGAGCTTCCTCCGTTCCAGATATTCTCCCAGGAAGGCCCCGGCAAAGCCTCCGAGAAAGGCCCCGATGACGGCACCCAGCCCCAGCATGACCGGAACCAGCGCGATGGCTCCGATGATCCCCCCGATGAGGGACAGCAGCACCCCCTTTTTTGAGGAACCATACCTCCTGGCGCCGGCGATTCCCAGGAGGAAGTCCGCAGCCTCCGCCAGGAGCGAGATCAGGACGAGCACGATGATGATCTTGAGGCCGATCTTCTCGAATCCGGTGATGAGGGCATAGACAACGACATCGCCCACGATCAGGAATGTTCCCGGAAATCCGAATATGACGGAGAAGACTCCGATCAGCAATATGACGACGAATATCGTGAGTCCTGCTGCTTCCAGGAAAGGCAAGTTACTGTTTCCCCTTTTCCTTTGAAGGGCTGATGGTTTCCCAGACCAGGACCGTCGGACTGGCCACGAATATGGAGGAGTACGTCCCAACCAGTATTCCCACCAGCAGGGCGAAGGCAAAGTCATGGATCACCGCTCCGCCCAGAAAGAACAGGGCAAGAACAACCACCAGTGTTGTTAACGATGTCAAGACCGTCCTGCTCAGTACCTGGTTGATGCTTGAGTTGACGAGCTCTTTCAAGGGCTGCTTCCGTGCCGCCTTGATATTCTCCCGTATCCTGTCATATACGACGATGGTGTCGTTGAGGGAGTAGCCAATGATCGTCAGCAGGGCCGCGATAATGGGGAGTGTGAATTCCTTTCCCAGGAGGGAAAAGATCCCCACGGTGATGACGACGTCATGAATGAGGGCTATGATCGCCCCGACGGCGTAGCGCAGCTCGAATCTCCAGGTGATGTAGATCAGGATTCCGATCATCGCGTACAGCATCGCCAGGAGTCCCTTCTGTCTCAGGTCCTTCCCTATCTTCGGCCCGACGACCTCGACCTGCCGTATCTCGACATTCTCCGTTCCGTACGCCTCGGCCAGAGCCTCGGCTATCGTGTCCGACAGCCCTTCGAGCTCGGAGCTGGACCGCTCTGTCTTGATCAGGAACTCGTTGTTGGCATGGTACCCGAAGCGCTGGATGACGCTGTTTCCGAGGCCGATGGTCTTGAGGGCGTCTCGTATCCCCTCGGTGCCCGCCTCCCGGGAGAACTTGATCTGCATCTGTGTCCCTCCGGCAAAATCGATGCCCAGATTGGGTCCGCCGTGGAGCACCAGGGACAGTATGCTGATAATAATCGCGAGAAGCGACGCCCCGAAGGCGATCTTCATTTTTCCCACAAGGTCGATATTGATTCCGGGCCGTATGATTTCCATTCCTATCTCCGTTCCAGTCAGGATGATCCTTTTTGGTTATATGCTTATTCTCTT
>JAFGSH010000053.1 GCA_016934695.1 Deltaproteobacteria bacterium | reverse complement strand
GCGATCATCTTGCCGTGATAGATCAGGGCGACCCGGTCGCAGTATTCGGCCTCTTCCATATAATGGGTGGTGACGAAGACCGTCACGCCGCGGTCGGCCATGTGATAGATCAAATCCCAGAAACGGCGCCGGCTCAGGGGATCGACCCCGCTGGTCGGCTCATCGAGGAAGATGATCGGAGGCTCGTGGAGGATGGCGCAGGCCAGGGCCAGCCGCTGACGCCACCCGCCGCTGAGCACCGCGGTGAGGCTGCGCCGTCGCTCATCGAGACCGGCCATGGAAACGGCCCAGTCACGGCGCGCGGCCAGGCGCTCCCCGGTCAATCCGTAGATTCCCCCGTAAAAATCGATGTTTTCCTCGACGGTCAGATCCTCGTAGAGGGAGAATTTCTGGCTCATGTAGCCGATATGCTGCTTGATCTGCTCACTGTCGCGCCCGATATCGTATCCGGCGACGGTGCCGCCCCCCTCGCTGGGGCGCAGCAGGCCGCAGAGCATGCGGATCGTGGTGCTCTTCCCCGCCCCGTTGGGGCCCAGGAAACCGAATATCTCTCCCCGGGGAACCTGAAAGCTCACCCGGTCCACGGCCACGAACCTGCCGAAACGACGGGTCAGATCCCGAACCTCGACGGCGATACCCCCGGGAGACGGAATATCGGTCGGGCCTTCATCTTCGGCTATACGGGGCGCTTCCCTGCCGAGGACACTGACGAAGACATCCTCCAGCGAGGGGACCGCTTCACGCATATCCCCGGCGGGGAGACCGTGGTCGTCCAGGAGCTGTTTTACGGTATGGCGGGTAGCCTCCACATCGTCACAGACCACGTGCACCGTGTCCCCGAAGACCGTCGTGCCGGCGCCGGGGAGGTGGCGGGCCACAAGCCGGCTGACGGCTCGTGCTTCATCGCTGCTGATACTCAGGATACGACCGCGCATCAGACCCCGGATCTCTCCGGGGGACCCGGCGGCCAGGAGGCGCCCCTCGCTGATGAGTCCCACCCGGTTGCACCGTTCGGCCTCGTCCAGGTAGGCGGTGGTGACCAGGATCGCGACATCCTGCTGCAGAAGGCGATAGAGAATACGCCAGAATTCCCTGCGGCTCACCGGATCCACGCCATTGGTGGGCTCGTCGAGGAGCAGGACCTGCGGGGTGTGGATCAGGGCACAGATCAGCTGCAGCTTCTGCTTCATCCCCCCTGACAGGTCTCCGGCCCGGCGGACCGTAAAAGGCCGCATCCGGCTGAACTCGAGGAGCTCCTCCATCCGTCCTGCGCGGTCCTTGCGGGATACGCCATACAGATCAGCGTAATACTGTATGTTTTCCCGAACAGTCAGGTCCGGGTACAGGCCGAATCGCTGGCTCATGTAAGCCAGGCGGTCCCTGCCGCCCCCGGGGTTGGTGATCAGATCGTACCCGGCCACATGGACTTCTCCCGCCGTCGGGGGCATGATCCCCGCCAGCATCCGCAGGGTAGTGGTCTTCCCGGCACCGTCCGGGCCGACAAGCCCGAAGATCTCTCCCGGCACCACGGACAGATCGAGGGCATCGACCGCCGTCAGGGCACCGAATCGCCGGGTGAGACCACGGGCATGGATGGCGGTCTCCGCCGGGGCGGTCATGGTGCTACTCCTTCCCTGCGATGATTGCATCGGCCGGCATGCCGGGTTTCAGCCGATGCCCCGGATTTTTCAGATCGATCTTGATCCGGTACATGAGTTTGACCCGCTCCTCGAAGGTCTGGACTGTCTTGGGGGTAAATTCCGCCTCGCTGCTGATGAAACTGACCCGGCCGGGGAACCGTTCGTCAGGGAAGGCGTCGGCGACAACTTCGATCATCTGGCTCAGCTGCAACCGTCCCACATCGGTTTCGTTGACATAGGCCCGCAGCCAGGGACGGTCCATGTCCCCGACGGTGACCACCGGCATACCGGGGGAAAGGTACGCCCCGACTTCGGCGGATTTATTGAGGACTATCCCGTCGATGGGGGCGAGGAGCTCGGTATCGGCAAGCTGCTGACGGGCCAGGGCAAGACTCTGGCGGGCGACGCCGACCCGCGCCCGGGCGGCTTCGATCGTTTCCTTGCGAGGTCCCTCTTCCACCATATCGAGACGCTCGCGGACACTGGCGGCGAGGGCCTTCGCCTCGGCATCGGCTCCCTGGGCGGCCTTGTAGCGGGTCTCGTACAGTTCAAAGTCTCGCCGGGATGTTCCTCCAACCTTGAAGAGTTCGGAGAAACGCTCATAGTCAGCCTTCGCCTGCCGGAGTTCGGCGCGGACCGTTCGAGCGGCCGCCTGCGCCCGTTCAAGTTCCGCGCGCACATTGGCAATTTCCTGGGGGCGGCTCCCGGCCTCAAGCTCGGCGAGCATTGCCTCCGTCTGTGCCATCTCAGCGGCCGCCCGGGCCGCCACCCGTTCCTGATCGGTCCGCTCAAGGCGTGCCACCGGTTGGCCCTGTTTCACGGCATCCCCTTCATCCACAAACCGCTCGGCCAGCCGTCCCGGGATTTTGAAGGACAGCGGCACCTCGGTTATCTCGATATTGCCGGAGAGCATCAGGCGGTCGGATTGGGATGTCGTGCGGAACCCGAAGGTATAGAACGCGACTCCGGCAGCGGCAAACAGGAGCATTATCATAACAAGACGAACCGGCTTTTTCATAAAGCCTCCTTTCAACCTATCGATCCTGTCCTTCCCCGCCGGTCCGTTCCGTGGCGGGGGCGGTGATTGTCTGACGGATCATGGCGATCCCGCCCAGGGAAAAACGGTATACATGTTCGGCCAGGGCCTCGATATGCTCCTCCACCGGATCGTGCTCCGGTTCTATCCGTGCAATCACCGGCTGGGCATACACGTAATGGAAACACTGACTAACGATGCTCAGGGCGCACTCGAGCGCGTGACGCCGCTCAGCGGCGGGTCCCAGGAGTTCCATGACGATCCCCACCAGCACTTCCTTGTGGGGCTGGATATGACGTTCAAAGGCCGCTTCGAGGGCCGGTGAGGGATCGGTGAGCTCTTTGACCATCAGCCGTGCCCGCCCGTGATATCCTCCCCACCCCTCCGCGCTGAGCAACCGGCAGCACAAGGCCCTCACAAACGCCCGCAGGCGCACCTCCGGGCTGTCGTCCGGCGTGCTTCCCATCTCGGACGGGAAACGGTTGAACCCGAAGGTGAGCAGATCCTCGAGCACCGCGCTGTAGAGCCCCTGCTTGTCTCGAAAGTAGTAGCTGACCGCGGCGACGTTGGCGCCGGCCGCCTCGGCGATCTGGCGAATGGTGGCCGACCTGAATCCTTTGAGGCCAAAGATATCTCCGGCTGCTTCAAGAATTCGTTTCCGAGTCCCCCCTGCCTGTTCCGCCACACGGCACCTCTCGCATCAACAGGGTTAAAACAATTGATTTAAACAACTGAATAAAACATTTGTTCGCCCCCGTCAAGAGACTTCCGGTGCCTGAACATTCAGGCGATCAGGGGATTCCTGTGAAGCAACCACATAGAAAGAAACAAAAAGGGTTACGGAATAACCCGTAACCCTTTCTTCTGCATGGTAGGCGGTACTGGATTTGAACCAGTGACTTCTACCGTGTGAAGGTAGCACTCTCCCGCTGAGTTAACCGCCCAGATGTGTCTCGGTAATATCGTAAAGCACCTCCTTTTTCAAGACAAAAATAGGGGCCTCGTATACAGGGTCCCTTTTGGGCATTGCACGCGCATACGATTTCGGATACACTTGCAGCGGATATCGGTGATACAGGTTTCATTTCACGCTCCCGTCGTCAGAGGGAGAAGGAGGTTGCAGCCATGAAAACCAGCATCATATTCACGGGAACAGGGCCCATCCTGATCATGACCTCGTATGGGTCCTTGACGCACCCGGATTTCGTGGAAAAGCTGGCGGCAAAGGGGATCACCAAATTCATCGCTACCGAGCTGCCCGTAGAAGTGGTCAAGGAACGGTACGGCAAGCATTTCGACATCATCATGGGCGACCTGCACCAGGAAGACGACCTGAGGGTCCTCGACTACAACGGGCACAACATCCTGCGTAACTTCTCCTTTACTGAGATGGGCAAGCCCGTGTACTACGAGCCGTAACAGAATCGACACCGGCCTCTTCCGCTGATACCGCTCCGGGGATTCACAGTATTTTGAGTATCGACAACGGCGGCACGCCCCCCGCGGCTCCCCTGATAGCGCCTTCCGACCCCAGAATCTTGATGAATCCATGCGCCGTCACCTCATCAAGGACATCCGCAAACCGCTTGAAATCAGCTGCCGTCGTCGAAAAGATCTCATCGCGCACCTGCTGCAGGTCCTCTTCGGTATTCCCGGTCAGATACCGGATCATGGAGGCATATCCCTTGGCGTCGGGAAACATGTATGCATCCATGTCCCCGATGGCGCCGATAATCCCCTTTTTCAGTTCTTCCCCGCTCAGCGTCCCGTTACGCAGAAATCCGGCCGTTTGGTCAAACGCCTCGATGGTCTTCAACAGATTCGGATCGCGGTATGAGAGGAACGTGAGCACGCCGGAAAACTTGTCAAAACTACAAAAGGCTCCGTACGCGCCTCCCCGTACCCGCACCTGATCCCATAACCAGGATGTCCTGAGATACCGGGTAATGACCCTGGCAGACCCGTGATAGGCATATCCCGCCCGGTACAGATTCGCCCCCTTGCCCACATAGTTGATCTGAGAGGGAACGATCAGGCCCTCATGTTCGGGAATCTCCCTGCCCGCCGCGGGCGTCTCGGAACGATCACCTCGGGTATCGATCGGTTCAGCCGGAAGCGCCCCGATAAATCGGGCAAGGTGCGGCCGCACCTCCTTCCACGCCCTCTCATCGACGGTCACATTACAGAGGATGGTCTCACGATTGACCAGTGTGCGCCGCATCTCTTCGAGGGTGGCACAAATTGCGCGCCAGTCCCTCTCCACCCGGTCGGCGAGATCGCGCAGGAAGAAGAGGTAGGTCACGCCGCTTACCTCTTCCGACAGGCGGCCGGCCTCGTCGAAATGCGCCCTCAGGCGCAGGTTGACGATCTGGTGCCCGCCGGGGATCAGGTGCTGTTCCTGCCGGGCCTTCTCCTCCAGGACCATCTGCCTGAACCGCTCCTGGTTGTCCAGCCTTACATCCATCAGAATATCCCTGATGATCTCAAAGAGGTCCTGCGCCTGCGGCACCATCGCCTTTCCACAGAGAAACAGCCTGGCCTCGGCGCCACTCCCCGCATCCTTGACCGCCGACACAAAGAGCGAGGGATGAATGCCTCCCGTCTTCCGGTCGATCCTCCGGGACAGCGCGACATAATCCTCCGCGTGGGTTCCCATTTCAAGGAGCGCCCGGCTGAAAAGGGGAACATACGGAACGCTCCGTCGGGTCAGGCGGCGCAGATCCAGGCCGACCTCGACGTACGCGATCCCGTTCGTCGATATATCGTGATACAGTACCTCGGCCCCCTTTTCATCCAGGACGGCGATCGGTATCGTCTTGTTCGTTGTATCCAGATCGGCGATCTTCAGGGTCGGTATGGTCGCCAGGGCCTCGGGGGAATCCGGTGTCTCCTGGATCCGTTTCAGATTCCTGCTGTTTTCAAAGATATCCCTCAACCCTTCCGGGCCGGCTGCATCCCGCACCCCGCTGAGACGCTCCTTCTCCGCCGCCTCCACCCTCTCTTCCAATGCCGGGTCCGGGTGTATGATAACGGTGGCGCGGTGCGGATTCTCCAGGAAACGGTCCCGCAGCAACCCTTCAAAGAAAGGCTTTCCTTCGGCGAGGCGGGCCTTGATCTCCGACAGGAGGGGTTCGAACGAGAGCAGGACGAGGGGGTCGCCGTCATACAGCCAGGTCGTCATGGCCCTGAGCATCAGGACCAGGCCGCGGGGGTAACTCCCCGTGTTGTTCTCACGCAGGCCGAACTCGATGGTATTGAGAGCCGCTTCCACAGCCTCCGGATCGATGCCGCTGCGTGCCAACCCTTCCAGGGTCTCCAATATCAGGGCCTCAACGACATCCTCGTTCCCGGGGCGGATCCCTTTTAAACCCACGGAGAAAAAGAGCTGTCTCAATTCCCCCTCCAGCCCTCCTCCCGTAATATCCTCCCCCAGGCCGGACTCGATAAGGGCCTTGCGCAGGGGTGAACCGGGGGTGCCGAGGAGGATGTATCCCAGGATATTGAGTGCCATGGTGGTTACGGCATCCGTTGTCTCACCCAGCACCCAGTTGACGGTCATCATGCTCCCGGTCGAACCGTCCCCTGCGGCATAGTGACGCACGGTCCTCCGGGGCTCGTCAAAGCGCGGTTGCAGGGACACCGTCGAATCGACCGCCATAGGCTCGAAATCCTTCAGGTATTCGTTTACAAGGCGCAGGCGCTCTCCGGGGTCGTCGTCGCCGGAAAAGAAGATGCGGGCATTGGAGGGGTGATAGTACCGGCGGTGGAAATCCCTGAACTGTTCATGCGTCAGGTCGGGGATCACGGCGGGGTCTCCCCCGGAATCCAGCCCGTAGGTCGTGTCGGGGAACAGCGCCTGTTGCGAATATTCGGAAAGGACCCGGTCCGGTGATGAGTTCGCCCCCTTCATCTCGTTGAAGACCACGCCTCTATACGAAAGCGGCCCCTCCGGGGACTCCATCTCGTAGTGCCATCCCTCCTGCTGAAAGATCTCGGGGGTGATGCGCGGATAGAAGACCGCGTCCAGATACACATCCACCAGATTATAGAAATCCTGAAGATTCTGGCTCGCGACCGGATAGCAGGTCCTGTCCGGGTAGGTGAAGGCGTTCAGGAAGGTCTGCAGGGAACCCTTGAGTATCTCCACAAAGGGTTCCTTCACGGGATACTTGCGGGACCCGCAGAGGACGGAATGCTCCAGGATATGTGGCACGCCGGTGGAATCGAACGGCGGGGTCCGAAAGGTGATGCCGAATACCTTGTTTTCATCGTCATTGATCATGGACAGCAGCTCGGCGCCTGTCCGGATATGCCGGTACAGCCGCGCCTGTGTTTTCAACTCGTCGATGTACCGTTCCCGTATGAGCTCGAACCCGTGAGACTGTCTCATCATGTGTCGCTCCTGTTTCGTATGGTATGGTCGTGTGCGGTAATTATATCCTCATCCCCGCGCGGGTGCAACCGGGGACCATGCGCCTCCATCCTTCTCACACAAAAGGGCTTGCATATGCGCTCTGTTTTGCGATACCGTGCAGGGGTCGTATCCCCGACCGCGAGAAGGCCATGATCAGGCAGATAGCAGAGGAATTGAAACATCACGCCCCCTTTACCCTGTTCGGTGCCCTGACCGGCATCGGCATCATGGTGTTTCTTCAGCACATACCCCACCGAATCGCCTTCAACACCTTCTATATCCTCCATCCGATACATGTCGTTCTCAGCGCCCTGGTCACGGCATCCATGTACCGGATGCACAAATCCGGAAAGGGCGGGGCTTCTCTCCCGATGCTCCTGGTTATCGGCTATGTCGGCTCTATCGGCATCGCCACGATCAGCGATTCCCTGATCCCCTATCTCGGAGAGGTGATGCTCGACATGCCGAACCGGGGGATGCACATCGGCTTTATCGAAAAATGGTGGCTGATCAACCCCCTGGCCCTGCTGGGGATTGCCGTCGCCTATCTCCGGCCCGCCACAAAGTTCCCCCACGCGGGGCATGTCCTTCTGAGTACCTGGGCCTCTCTGTTTCATATCCTCATGGCCGCGGGAGGTCCCGTGAATTGGGTATCGTACATCGTGATCTTTATCTTTCTTTTCACCGCCGTCGTGATCCCCTGCTGCGTCAGCGACATCATCTTCCCGCTCCTGTTCGTCAGACCGCAGGAAAAACCGACGGGGGCCTGACCGCCCCCCGGAGCGGAGGCATCCCATGAACGCAGAGAAGCGCGCCAAGGCAAAATCCTGTTCTGAAACGATCGCCGCGGCCTGTGGCACGCCTCTCTTCTACCGGGAACAGGAGATCCACGTCAATGCGTCGTCCCGCCTGTTCGAAACCGACCCGATGGTCGCCGCCTGCATCGAGATACTGACCGAACGGGCGGATATCTCCGGACACGGCCTCTCACACGCATGCAAGGTCGCCGTAGATGCAGGGGCCATTATCATGATCGAACGGGGAACATCGGCGGAGGCACAGCGGCTGGTCACACTGGCACACGTGGCCGGGGTCCTGCACGACATCAAGCGATCGGCCAAAGACCACGCCCGGCGGGGGAGCGATGAAGCGGCACGGCTTCTCACGCGGTTCGCTCTCACGGATGAGGAGCGGGCGGCCGTGGTTGGCGCGATACGAAACCACGAGGCCTTCCAGCCCTGCACCCTCCTTGCCGATCCGGACGCGCAACTCCTGTCCGATGCCCTGTACGACGCCGACAAGTTCCGCTGGGGTCCCGATAACTTCACGGAGATGCTCTGGGATATCGCAGATACCCGCGATATCCCCGTCGAATCCCTGCTCCCCTACTTCCCGTCCGGACTGGAATCACTGCGAAGGATCCGGGGAACCTTCCGCACAACGACAGGCCGGCGGTACGGCCCCGGGTTCATCGATCTCGGCCTGCGGATAGGAGAAACCTTGTACACGGAACTTGCCAAAGAGTATCCGCCGGAGCGCGCCTGATGAAGACCGCGGAGGCCGGGCGCACCGCTAGAAATAATAGAGCATGGCAAGATAATCCGCCACATGCTCGCCATCATCCTGCAGTCGCTTGAAATAATCGTACAGGGATACATCGGTGTAAAGATAGTCCTTGGCCGTCGCGTGTTTTGTATCCCATGAATAAAATTCGTATATCCTGCACCCGTCGGGGAGGATCATGATGACGTCATGGTCCTGTCCCGCCCTGAGGTGCGACTTCCCCAAACGGGGAACATTGAAGACCGGCTCATCCGTCCTGACGAGACCGGGGAGGAGCCGCGCCTCTTCCTTTCTCTCCTGCAGAATCCTCGCGATGGGGACCCTGAAATCGACGGTCTCATCCTTTCCCTGGCAGTTGAAGGTGTAGTAGGGATCGATCCCGGAGACCTTGAGTGCCTTGCGCAGAAAGGCCGTCTCGAACTTTCTGCTGTTGTAATAGGTAAAGACCTGCTGGTTATAGATATTGATCCCCAGCTTCTTGATCCTCCCCACGGCATGCAGGACCTCGTCGCACAGCTCGGTGGGGTGTTCGAAATGGGTAACCAGCGCGACCTCGCGCCTCCCCCACTCGTGGTACTTCGCAAGGATGGCAAGGAGGCCGTCATCGATCCTCTGGGGGAGAGTGACCAGCGTCCTGGTCCCGATCCGTATCCGGTCCACGTGATCGATCGCCGCAATCTCTCCGATGAGCCAGTCGAGATATGTATTGCCCAGGGTAAAGGGATCCCCCCCGGTTATCAGGATCTCCGAGAGATTTGTGTCCTCCCGGGCCCACCGGATCATATCCACGACCTTCTCCCGGGGCATCATCGGGTTGTCGTCCATCTCCTTGATTTCCCAGTTTCTCTGGCAGTATACACAGATCTGCGGACACGAATTGAAGGGTTTCATGATGATAATCTGGGGATACCGGCGCGTGACCCCGTCCAGCGGACTTGTCCACCGCTCCCCCATGAAATCTTCGCCCCCGGCCTGCTGGTGTGCGAGGATATTGGTACAGTACCGGGGGCTCTGGATCACCTGGGCGCGGACGGCCCGGTCATGGAACGACCGTCCCGCTTCATTAAAGAGGGACAGGTAGTGGGGCGTTATTTCAAAAGGGAGGCGATGCTCCTTTGCCAACCGCAGTCCTTCACGCTCCTCCTCATCCAAGGCAACGAGGGCGGAGAGGGTCTCGCCGTCCCGGATGATGTGTCGCATGTGCCACGTATACTTGTTCCAGTCGTCGGTCGTCCCTCCGAAATAGCGCAGGATCTTCTTCTTCAGGTCCCTTCTCCGATGGGCCAGCCGGGGGTCCAGGCCGGTCCGATACCGCTTGAAGGCCCTCCTCATCGCCACCGCATAGGCATCCAGTTGTTCGGAGCGTTCGATCGAGGCGGGGCGCGCCTCCTGCTGCTCCGGGAGATCGTGGTAGTGGGAATGCTTCCCGTATGTGCCTCTGAGTCCCTTGAGCAGGGCGAGGTACTCCATCAGAAATCCCTCGCTCACCCTGTCCAGGGCCCCCGCTTCGTCCCGTGCAAGGTCATAAAAATGTTGCAGCGGCGAGGCCTGGGTCAGATGTTCATTTTCCGTTCGCATGGTGTTCGAAAGCACCTGGATACATTCCCGGGCGGTCCGTTTTTCCACGGGGGAAAGATTCGCAAAGGGGGTGGAAGATTTCATGTTGTACAGATCACGCCGGAAGCGATCCAGGTAATCAAAGAGTATATACCGAGCTTCCTCCACATGTTTGGCGTCACACAGGATTCTCTTGAACGTGGGTTCCGTTCTCCATATCCGATCGAGCAGTTCTCTCTTGGACATATCAATCGCTCTTCTCATATGCATACCCTCTCCCGTTCATGCGCGCCTACCAGATGGTCACGATCGGCAGGTCGCGCATGGCGATCAGACCGGGCGGCGCCGGCAAAGTCATCATAGGTAAGACCGACCCCCCACAGAACCGCCTTGCAATCCACTTCGGTCCCGCTTCCCCGGTCGCCCGGGATCAGTTTTTTACCCTTGAGATCGGCCACCGTCTTGATTCCGGTTCCCTCCCGGGCAACGATCTGAATCGTTTCGGGGTAACGTGAAGCAATGGCCCGCAGATTGGTAACGGGATGCTCCTCAAACTGCTCAATCCCGTTATATGCCGCGCAGGTGATATGGTTCTGAACAAACCCCGACTCGATCTGGTGATTCTTTATGAGATTGCAATTCGCAACGGATGCATTCCCCGACTGGGCAGTCATAATGAGGTTCGGGATCTTATTGGACAGGGCCTGCGCCAGAACGCCCACCCGCGGATAGTAGGTGTCTCCCGTGCCACCCGTGGCAATGGCAAAGAATCTTTTTTGTTCCGCACCTGCCGGTCCGACCAAGATCATCGACAACGCGACGATCGCCACAACG
>JAFGSH010000052.1 GCA_016934695.1 Deltaproteobacteria bacterium | reverse complement strand
GGCGATCTTTTCGATGGTATAGCCGTAGGCGCTCGAATAGATGACGGCGATCACCCCTGCTATCACCAGGATGGCGACCGTGTTCATACCCATGAGGGTCAGGACGGATATGACGATCAGTGCCGTGAATGCGCCGATCATGTAGATTTCACCATGGGCAAAATTGATCAGCTCGATGATGCCGTAGACCATGGTGTAGCCGAGGGCGATCAGGGCATAGATGCTTCCGCGGGTAAGCCCTCCCAGAAACAGATCCAGAAAATATTCCATCTTTGATAATCATACCCTCCACAACGCCTGAAGCGGGGTGCTCCGGTACGGCACGCATCAAAATCGGGGGGGGCCAGGCCCATCAGGCCTCCCCCCCGATAAAGACCGTCATGCGCACTTTTCCGCCGTGCCGTGCGCGTTACTACTCTACTTCGGCATACACGCCGCTTCGCACCTGGTAGATGGAGAAACCGATTCCGATGGCATCCCCCTTCTCGTCAAACTTTATCTTCCCCAGGGGCGTTTCGACATATTCGGTCCTCAGCGCCTGCGAAACCTTTTCAAAGTCGGTCGATCCGGCCTTTTCGATCGCGTTCAGCAGGGCCTGCGTCGCCGCATAGGCATTGAGGAAGAAGGCACCCGGCTCGGAGCCGTATTCCTTCTTATGTGCCTCGATAGCGGCAATCGCCAGCGGGTTGTTTGACGTGTCCCTCGGCCCGGTGGCATAGACACCCTCTGCAAACTCACCGGCCACCTTGATGAAGGTATCGTCCTTCACGCCGTCATCGGAGATGAAGACCGTATCCATCCCCTTCTTGCGCATCTGCATGACGATCTTGGACGCCTCGGGATGGTACCCGCCGAAGATCACGACATCCGCCTCCGAGTGGTCTATCTTCTGAACAACCGCTGAGTAATCGACCGCA
Source organism: Deltaproteobacteria bacterium (assembly GCA_016934695.1). The sequence continues at coordinate 5,946 of JAFGSH010000052.1, read as the reverse complement.
CCCGGGGTAACCCCCTCGTACAGCACCACCTCGGCCCGCGGGTCTCTTTCGATGAAGTCCTTTGCGAATTCCGCCAGGCCCTTTCCGTAATCGCCCTTATCGTGCAGAACGGCGATCTTCCTGGCATTCAGCACGTTGATTGCGTAATCCACCTCGAGCCGCGCCTGGGCGTCATCGGAAGCGATCGTCCGGTAAAAGTTGGGGTAATCCCCGCTCTGCGTCAGAGGCGGATTGGTCGCGGACGGCGACATGCAGATGATATTCTCCGGCTTGTATATGGCAAGCGCGGCCTTGGTGGCGCCGCTGCAGATATGACCCATCACGACGTCGACCCCCTGAGACAACAACTTGGTGGCCGTGTTCGTGGCGACTTCGGGTTTACAGACGTCATCCTCCACGAGCAGGACCACCTCTTTTCCCAGGATACCGCCCTTGGCGTTGACTTCCTTGACCACCAGCTCGGCGGCCTTTACGGACGGTAAGCCATAAGACGCGAGATCTCCGCTGTGGGCGCCGGCGACACCCAGTTTAATGACGGGTTTTTCCTTTTCACCGCACGAAGAAACCAAGAAAACAATGGACAGGATAATCACCAATAACGATAACTTTTTCATGCACCCCTCCTCCTTGATCGTTTTATAATCAGACATCTTTAAAATTGCGATTTATAATGGAATACACGGGCCAAGTCAAGCGACGTCGCATTCAAATACCCGTCAGAAGGGGCACCGCCGCCTTTTCCAAGCGCCGAAAGCATCCCTTTCCCTAAAAACGGAAGAAGAAATCCAGGAAGGGATCGTCAAATCGTCTCTGCGCCTTCTTGAAACGGTAACTGAACGATATAAACCCTATCCCGATCAGGATGAGCACGGACGCCACGATAATCGACAGGAGCGGCGGATAGAGGGCTATGAGAATGCCTGCGATAATAAAGATAATTCCCAGGATCATGGTACACCTCTATGTGAGTCTTTTTACGGCATCTTGCATGCGTTGTACGCCCTTCTGAATATTGTCCATCGACGTGGCATACGAGAGACGTATGTGATCGTCACTACCGAACGCCACACCGGGGACGACTGCAACGTTTGCCGCATCGAGCAGGTATTCCGCGAACGATGCCGAGCCGGTTATCTCTGAACCTTCATGGGTCCTTCCGTACAACGCGGATATATTGGGAAAGACGTAGAAGGCCCCTTCGGGATTAAAGCAGCTCACCCCCGGTATGCCGTTCAGGGCGCTGACGATATAATCACGCCTCTGGGCGAACGCCTCGACCATCTCATCGACGGTGCCCTGATCCCCTCTGAGAGCCTCAACCGCCGCCTTCTGGGAGATCGATGCCGGATTCGAGGTGTTCTGGCTCTGTATCTTTGCCATCGCAGAGATGATCTCTTTGGGGCCGGCGGCATAACCGATTCTCCACCCCGTCATGGCATACGCCTTCGAGACACCATTGACGACGATCGAACGATTCCTCGCCTCCTCACCGACCATGGCGATGCCGGAAAAGGCAAATCCGTCGTACACGATCTTTTCATAGATCTCGTCCGAGATCACGAGGACGTCCTTCTCGATTACCACCTCCGCAAGCGCCCTCAGATCCTCGAATGTATAAACCGCTCCGGTCGGGTTGGAGGGCGAGTTGAGAACGAAGGCCCTGGTCCGCGCCGTGATCGCCCCGGCGAGCCGGTCGGGAGTGACCTTGAAACCGTCCGCCTCCCGCGTTTCGAGTATCACGGGCGTCGCCCCCGTCAGCAGGACGATGTCCGGATAGGAGACCCAGTAGGGGGATGGTATGATCACCTCGTCTCCCTCCTCGAAGAGGGCCTGTGCGAGGTTGTACAGGGTATGCTTGGCTCCGCAGGACACCACGATCTCCGACCGGGTATAGGAGAGCCCGTTGTCGCGTCGAAGTTTTTCGATAATGGCATCCTTAAGTTCCGGTATCCCCTCCACCGGGGTATACTTGGTAAATCCGTCCCGTATCGAAGCGATGGCCGCTTCCTTGATATTCGCCGGCGTATCGAAATCAGGCTCGCCCGCACCGAAACTGATAACATCCCGCCCTTCCGCCCGGAGGGCGTTCGCCTTCGCGGTAATGGCAAGCGTCGGTGATGGCTGTATCTTGTCCACCCGTTGTGCGAATTTCATGGTACCTTCCTCTGCTCCACGGAGATATCTTCCTCATATCTCGATATTATTCGTCATGCTAGGAAATTTTTCCTTCAGTCTCCTCAGGACCACATCGGGGACCATCCCCTTTACCGATCCCCCCAGCCCGGCAGCCTCCTTGACAATACCCGAATTACAGTAGAACCACCGTGCCCCGGTCATCAGGAAGACCGTTTCCACCTTTCTGTTCAACCTCCTGTTGATGAGGGCCAGCTGAAACTCATACTCGAAATCAGAGAGAGCTCTCAGCCCCCGCAGGATGCACTGTGCCTCCGATTTCTCCACGTAATCCACGAGGAGACCGGAAAAGGAATCGACTTTGACTCGGGGGTCGTTCCCCACGGCCTCCTTGATCATGGAGATCCTCTCCTCCACGGAAAAGAGCGTCTTCTTGTTCGGATTGAGGCCGACCGTTACGATAATCTTGTCGAATACCCCCAGTCCTCTTTCGATAATATCCATGTGCCCATTTGTTATAGGGTCGAATGAACCAGGATATACCGCCACATGTGCCATCGCGTATCCTCCCTCATCTCCTCGATTTCAAGAAAGATAGTACCGTATCCCCGTACCGCCTTCGATCCGCCGGAACGAACACGTCGCTGGCCGTCACCTCTTCCCTGAAGGAATGCTCCACCACCAGGACTCCTCTCTCCGCAACCAAGCCTTCTACCCCGGGGGGCAGAGCGAGAAGCTCACCTACCAGCCCTCTGCCATAGGGAGGATCAGCGAATACGACATCGAATCTCTGCTTACGCTCCGACAGGAGGCGGATTCCCCTCTGCGCGGAGGTGACAACCACCTCGCACATCTCTTCAAATCCGCACAGCTTGAGGTTCTTCCGAAGCATCTCCGCATGGAGCGGCTCTCTCTCGATAAAAACGGCTCCGGCGCTTCCCCTGCTCAGCGCCTCAATACCCACGCTGCCCGTGCCGGCATAGATATCCAGGAACAGCGTCCCTTCCATGGGAGGGAGAATAGCAAAAAGCGATTCTCTGACCTTGTCGGAGGTCACCCTGATCGTATCGCTCTTCGGCGCATATACCCGTCTGCCCCGGGCGCATCCCCCCGTTATCCTCATGGATCAATCCAGATACTTGTCGATCAGTATCTCCGCTATCTGTACCGCGTTCAGTGCGGCTCCCTTCCGAATATTGTCGGAGACAATCCACATATTGATCCCGTTCGGGATGGATTCGTCCTCCCTGATCCTCCCGACAAAGGTCTCGTCCCTTCCGGCCGCGTCACTGGCAAGGGGATAGCCCGCTGTGGCGGGCTCGTCGATCACGGCAACCCCCGGGGCGTTCGCGAGGAGTCTGCGTACCTCGTCAGGAGTAATCTTCTGTTCCGTCTCGATATTGACCGCCTCTGAGTGGCCGTAGAAGACCGGGACCCGGACCGTGGTAGCCGTGACGGCGATGGACGGATCTTTCAATATCTTGCGGGTCTCGTTGACCATCTTCATCTCCTCTTTGGTGTACCCGTTCTCCAGAAACACGTCGATGTGGGGGAGGCAGTTGAAGGCGATCCGGTGTGGATACACCTCGATCCGGGGCTCCTCCATGGACAGGAGGGCCCGTGTCTGCGCCACCAGCTCTTCGACGGCCTCCTTGCCGGTACCCGATACTGCCTGATAGGTGGAGACGACGATACGCCTGATGCCGACCGCATCGTGGATCGGCTTCAGCGCCACGACCATCTGTATGGTCGAACAGTTGGGATTTGCGATAATCCCCTCCTCACGGTATGCGGCGATCTCCTCGGGGTTGACCTCGGGGACCACCAGGGGGATATCCGGATCCATCCTGAAGGCGCTGGTGTTGTCTATCACCACGCATCCCTCCCGCGCCGCTATCGGCGCGAACCGCTCGCTGATGCTTCCCCCGGCGGAGAAGAGCCCTATCTCGATCCCTTGAAAGGAATCGTCGTCCAGGACCTTGACAGGGTATTCCTGCCCCCGGAAGGTCAGTTCTTTTCCAAGAGACCGCTCCGAGGCAAGAAGGGTGAGTTCCCCTACCGGGAAATTCCTCTGCTCCAGGGTGCGGATCATCTCACCGCCGACGAGCCCCGTCGCTCCCACAACCGCCACACTGTACTTTCTCATACGGACATCCTCTGTGTATGTTTGGCAAAAGAAAGAGCATCTCTCATATCGATGCTGTTTCCAGCCTCTCGGACAGGGGGTTCTCTCCTGCGGCTCGATCGTACAGATCGCACTTCAAAAAGTCCACCTCAATCCCAGAGACATCGTCACGTCCTGTGATGATATTCCTCCACTTCGTCCCGATTCTTCGCCATTTTGAACAACAGCCATGCAGGCCCGGAGAGGGCGTAGCCCAGTGCCATCGCAAAGAGCATGATCTGCGGTTCCAGTACAACGACGATCAACATGCAGACGATCAGGACAAAGGTCATGAAGGGTTTTCTCGAAAAGAAATTCAGGTCTTTGAAACTGTAATACTTGATATTGCTGACCATCAGCAGAGAGATCGCAACCATACCCACCAGGATGGAGACGTGATGAAAACGGTCCTCCCCTCCCAGGTAGTAGAAGAACAGGACCGTCGTCGCGACGACGCCCGCCGCCGCCGGGATGGCAAGACCGTTGAACATCCTGCTGTCGATAATATCGATCTGTACGTTGAACCGCGCAAGTCTCAGGGCACCGCATACCACAAAGAGGAATGCGGCGATCCAACCGTATCTCCCGAAAGACAGGAGAGCCCATGAATAGGCGAGGACGGCGGGCGCGACACCGAACGCGACAAGATCTGAGAGCGAATCGTACTCGGCGCCGAACCTGCTGCTCGTATTGGTGACCCGGGCGATCTTCCCGTCGAGACCGTCGAGAAGACAGGACAGGATGATCGCAACGGCCGCCCGTGAGAAATCACCCCCTATCGAGGCGATGATCGAATAGAAGCCGAAAAAGAGGCTCGCCGTCGTGAAGAGATTCGGAAGGATGTAGATACCTTTCTTCACACTGTCGGTCCTTATCCTGGAATTGTTCCTCATGTCAGATACCCTATCCTGGTTTCCCCGGCACGCACCCTGTCTCCGACCTTGACGGAGACCGTGGCACCAAAAGGCATAAAAACTTCGAGGCGCGAGCCGAACTTGATAAGGCCGAAGCGCTCGCCCTTCGCGACATTCACCCCTTCCCTGACCCAGCAGACGATCCTGCGCGCGATGATCCCTGCAATCTGTATCGTCAGTATCCGATTTCCATCCGCCGTTTCGATAAGGACCGAATTTCGCTCGTTGAGGGCCGACGCCTTGTCGAGATTGGCAGGAAAGAACTTCCCCTTCCGATACGTGATCTCCTTGACCGTGCCGGCACAGGGAGCCCTGTTGACATGGACATTGAAGATGTTCATGAAGATGCTCACCTTTCGGGCACCGCCCCGGAACAGCTCTTCTCCCTCCACGTCCTCTATCTTGATGACCTTACCGTCCGCCGGTGACAACACCGCCTTCTCATCATCGGGGGACACTCTTTCCGGATTTCGGAAAAACCACAGAACGAAGAGGGCGGCGGCGAGAAAACCCGTGCTTACCCCGCAGGCACCCAGGTACGCGAACACCCCCGCCAGGGCGGCAAGCGGTAGTATAAAAATGAGCCCGTCAAGGGCAATTGGAAAATTTTTGTTATTCATACCCGTCACCGGCTTCTGCAGTTCCCTCCTGCCGGATATCTGCGCTGAGCAAAATCGGATATCACCCGTCAGGCCGGTGTATAGTCGATAAGAGACGCTATGTCAACAATCTATC
>JAFGSH010000051.1 GCA_016934695.1 Deltaproteobacteria bacterium | reverse complement strand
GCGGTGTCATCGAACCGCATTGAAGGTGTTGAGGTCGATGAAAAACGCATCGGCACCATCATCTTCGGCAAATCGCTTCTTCACGACCGATCGGAGGAAGAGATTCGGGGCTATCGGGAGGCGCTCAATCTCATACATGATGCGGGGGTGAAGTTGCCCCTTACGGAAAATACCTGCAAAAAACTGCATGCTTTGACGCGCGGCGAGATATGGGACGCCGGCAGATACAGAGAAAAAGATAGCGACATAATCGAAAAACGTCAGGATGGCACATCCGCCATAAGGTTTCGCACCGTTCCGGCGGGTAACGTTCCTCTCTGCATGAAAGAGCTGGTTGATTCATGGCGGGAATGCATCAGTAGAACGAAGATTCCTCCGCTGATAGTGCTGGCGGCATTCAATCTGGATTTTCTGTGCATACACCCGTTCCGAGACGGAAACGGCAGGGTGTCCCGGCTGCTGATGCTTCTGCAACTCTATCATCTCGGGATCGATGTCGGCAGATATATAAGCATCGAACGCCTTATCGAACAGAACAAGGAAAGATATTACGAAACATTAAGGCTGAGTTCGGAAGGCTGGCACGAAGGCGGGCACGATCCGTGGCATTATATCAACTTTGTCGGTTTCATACTCAAGAGCGCTTACAAGGAATTTGAAGAAAGGTTGAACAGAGTGCCTCAACCACGGGGTGAGAAGACAGCAATGATTTATGATGCGGTCAAGAGTTTTTCCGGAGATTTCAGTGTTGCCGATATACTGCGGAAATGCCCCGGTGTCGGTATTGATATGATACGCAGGGTGCTGAAAGACCTTCAGTCGCAAGGGGTTGTCGAGTGTCTTGGCCGTGGTAGAAACGCAAAATGGAACAAAACCGGGAATTAGGTAATAGCAATTAATATGGGTAATAAATTAGGTAATAAGAGGTAACATGTACACCGAGGACGACCTTCTCCCCCTGTCCGCCCTGCAGCACCTGATCTTCTGCGAGCGGCAGTGCGCCCTGATCCATATCGAGCAGGCGTGGGCCGAGAATCTCTTCACCGCTGAGGGGAGGATCATGCATGAGCGGGTCCACGAAGAGGGAAGGGAATCGAGGGGCAGTATCCGCGTTGAGCACGGTGTGCCTCTTCGGTCGCTCAGGCTGGGGCTGATCGGGAAGGCGGATGTCGTCGAATTCCAACGCCGGGAGGACGGCTCCTGGCTGCCGTTCCCCGTGGAATACAAACGGGGAAAGCCGAAGAAAGATGACAGCGACCGGGTGCAGCTCTGCGCCCAGGCGCTCTGCCTTGAGGAGATGCTGGATGTCGAGGTGTCGGAGGGAGCACTGTTCTATGGGAAAAACCGACGCCGCGCGGGGGTTGTGTTTGACGATACTCTGCGGAGGGAGACCGAAGAGACCGCGGTGCGATTGCATGAACTGATTGCATCCGGGCGAACGCCGAAACCGGTCTATGCAAAGAAGTGTGACAGTTGTTCTTTGGCTGGCATGTGCCTGCCGAAAACGGTCGGTAAGGGGAGATCGGTACAGCGTTATCTGTCGGGAGCGACGAGAGAGCCATGAAACGACACCTCAATACCCTTTTTGTCACGACGCAGGGGGCCTATCTCGCCAAGGAGGGGGAGACGGCCGTGGTGAAGGCGGACGGGGAGATTCGACTCCGTGTCCCGATCCATACGATCGGCGGGATTGTCTGCTTCGGGCAGGTATCCGTCAGCCCCTTCCTCATGGGTTTCTGCGCGGAGCGCGACGTGGCGATCAGTTTCCTGTCGGAGCATGGCCGGTTCCTGGCGCGGGTGCAGGGGCCGGTTTCCGGGAATGTCTTGCTCCGCAGGGAACAGTACCGTAAGGCCGATGATCCGGAGGCATCCGCTGAGGTGGCGAAGGCCGTGGTGACCGGCAAGATCGCCAACTGCCGGACGGTCCTGCGGCGGGCGTTGCGGGACCACGGCGACAAGCCGGGAGCGGATGAGATCGAGCGGGTGTCGAGACGGCTCGCCGCGTCTCTGAAATCGCTTACCCGGGAGAAATCCCTGGATGCGGTGCGCGGGATCGAAGGGGATGCGGCGAACATGTACTTTGGTGTCTTCGATCATCTGATCACCTCTCAGAAGAGAGACTTTTCCTTCCACGAGAGAAGCCGCCGTCCTCCCCTGGACAAGGTGAACTGCCTCTTGTCCTTTTTGTACACCCTTGTCATGCATGATGTCCGTTCCGCTCTCGAATCGGTGGGGCTGGACCCGGCGGTCGGATTCTTGCACCGGGATCGCCCCGGCAGACCGAGCCTTGCTCTTGACATGATGGAGGAGTTCAGGCCCTTCATGGCCGATCGGATGGCCCTCTCTCTGATCAACCTCTCGCAGGTGCAGAAGAAGGGATTCGATGAGACTGAATCCGGCGCGGTCCTGATGGACGATGATACGCGGAAGATCCTCCTTGTTGCCTACCAGAAACGGAAGCAGGATGAAATCGAGCATCCGTTTCTCAATGAGAAGGTGACCATTGGGCTGCTGTTTCATACGCAGGCCTTGCTGCTGGCCCGGTACCTGAGGGGCGATCTGGACGGGTATCCGCCGTTTATTTGGAAATAAGGAGAGGGGCATGTTTGTGCTTGTCAGCTATGATGTGGCGACAATCGAAGCGGGAGGACAGCGCCGCTTGCGCAGGGTGGCGAAGGCGTGCCAGGACTACGGCCAGCGTGTTCAGTATTCCGTTTTTGAATGTATTGTCGATCCGGCGCAGTGGACAGCGCTACGGCAGCGGCTGATCAGCGAGATAGATCCCGAATCGGACAGCCTGCGATTCTATTACCTGGGATCAAACTGGAAGCGCCGTGTCGAACATGTGGGCGCCAAGGAAGGCATTGACCAGGAGGGGCCGCTGATAGTCTGATGGTCGTCCGCGAACCCGGAGCTTACATGAATTTCCGGGGGGATTCGCGCCAAGTACAACGTATTGGAAATAAAGATATTGTGGGAATCGTTCTTTGACAATTGAATACGGAATGCCTTGAGAGTAAGGTGATTCGCAGGAAATGGGGATTAAGCGCTTTAAAATGAATTGGTTGTAGTGCTACAGTCGCCCCCCGTGCGGGGGCGTGGATTGAAACGAGAAAGTAATTGCCCTCTTTCGCCCTCGGCCTCGTCGCCCCCCGTGCGGGGGCGTGGATTGAAACGTGCAATATCCGGGGTAGTTTTTGTGCCGCTCGTCGTCGCCCCCCGTGCGGGGGCGTGGATT
>JAFGSH010000007.1 GCA_016934695.1 Deltaproteobacteria bacterium | reverse complement strand
TGGGTCTGGATCATTTCAACCGTATCCGGTTTGTGAGGATAAAAGGCCGTGTCAGACATCGACCCAACAAGATTGGGAGGGTTCATTCTGTTATTTCTCCTTGATCATCACTACGCATCAATACGGAGGATTTGCCGGGAGGCATCTTCAACCCACCTGTCGAGGTCATATCCGCACCAATAATCCCTCAACCGAGCAGCGTGCAGACGGGTCAGCGGGAAACAGGACACCGGGAAACATCCCTTCAAATATTGGCGGAATCCGCAGGACACCTTTCTGAATGTTTCTTCTGTTGAAAAGGGGGGATGCACAGATGGAACCACATACCCCCCAACCTTTCGGGGGATAATCAGGGTAGAAAAGCCGGTACAATTGCCCTCCTTGCGTCTCCTATTTCTGATTTATGTTCTTCTGTCCATCCGCACCGAGGCGTTTTTGGGTCTCATTGATGAAATATCCCGTCATGTAATCCAGCCCCAGACCTGCATATTTCTTTTCGATAACCTGAAACCGCGTTAGTGCAGCTCGATATTCCCCTCTCGTAAAATAAAATCGTCCCACATAAAATTCGTGTTCACCAAGCCGCTTCCGGCACTCAGCCAATTCTTTCTCTGCAAGAAAAGAAAATTTGCTGCTGGGAAACCGCGCAATCAGTTTCTGAAATGCCTGTTCCGCCAGGCGCGTCTCCGTCTGATCCCGATCGACCCCCTGTATCTGTTTATAATGGCACAGGCCTATCTGGTGCATGACATAGGGGAGGTTTTCGTTGGTTGGATGAAATTCTACAAAATCGGAGTAGTTGGCCTCAGCAGACACATAGTCTTCATCGCTGAAATAGGAGTCCGCCACGCCCAGTTCGGCAGGGATCGCATACTGACTGAGGGGGTATTGCTCCGCCAGTCGCTGGAAGTGCTCGATGGCCTCGTCATAATCTTTGTCCCGATATGCCTCCTGTCCCCGCGCATACAGGGCTTCGGGCGTGTTTGGCCTTGCTCCGCTCTCCCACCAGGACAGACACCCGGTAAACATACATACAGCAACGACGATGAGAAGGATCCGTGATTTCATATCTATAACACCGCTTTGAGGGCTTCTTCCAAACGATCCTTCGGCATGAGGCCGGTCAGTGTATTCGCCAGCTTGCCGTCCTTAAAAAAGAGAATGGTCGGAATTCCTTTAATACCATACTTTTCAGCCGTATCAGGGTTTTCATCAACGTTGAGTTTCCCCACCTTCACCCGCCCCTCATACTCCCGGGCAAGCTCCTCGATGGCGGGTGCCATGGCAAGACACGGGCTGCACCACGGAGCCCAGAAATCCACCATGATGGAACCTTTTGCCCTCACAACCTCGCTGAAACTCTTATCATTGAGATGAACCAGCAACCCTTCTTCCGCCATGCCACACTCCTAGATCATAATCTTTCCGGTCAATGTAGTGGCTCGCTTCCTGAATGTCAAACAATATTTCATTCCCACTCCTTAAGCGTTTTGACAGGGGATATGGAATCTGTTACAAACATTGCCGGGTGACCATAGAGACTCAAGGCCATATTACAGAGGGGAAGTCATCATGAAACCGGTGGGCATCATCTCGGGCACTATTCCACTGCATGAGGAGGACATCTTCCGGAAGCTGCAGGAGAGCAACGTAAAGACCAGATTCGGGAGCACCCGGCTCTTCTCTTCGGAAAGGGTTGTCTTTATCCCACGGCACGGGATGGACCCACAAAGCAGCACCCCCCCCCACAGGATTAACCACCAGGCGAACCTCGCGGCACTGCAGGACCTGGGTGTCGAGGAGGTTGTCGGGATCAATTCGACAGGCTCTCTCAGGAAAAACGTCGAGCCGGGGACGATTGTGATCCCTGATGATTATATTTCCCTCTCTTGCGTTCCCACGATCTTCGACGACAGGGCGGTCCATATCACTCCTACCCTGGACGAGCCACTCAGGCAGACACTGATCAATACGGCGGGACGGATGGGGATCGCTGTGCAGGAGAAGGGCGTCTATTGGCAGACATCGGGGCCGAGACTGGAGACGCGGGCCGAGATACGGCTCATGTCTCAGTTCGCCCATATCATCGGGATGACGATGGCAGGCGAGGCGACGATTGCGGCCGAACTGGGGCTCGCCTACGCCGCGATCTGCTCCGTTGACAACTACGCTCACGGCCTCGTCGACACACCCCTGGCGGTAGAAACGATCATCGAGGGTGCCCGAAAAAACGCCCGCACCATCCTGAAGATTATAGACAACTACATCCGGAACAAGCAGAAGGGCTAAAAGGCACCCAGCTGGCAGGAAGATATCTTGATATGCAGCGCCTCACAGGCGCGGGCCACGTCCATCTTGGCGATCCCGAATCTCTTCGCGATCTCCCAGGATGATCGGCAGGGGACCTTTCCGGCGACCAAAGCGTCCCGTATGGCGGTTTCCAGGTCAGGTGAAACCGTGTCGGCAGGTTTGACAATCCTTCCCTCCGGTGTATATCCGAAGAGACCCATCTGACATCTGGTCACCCGGACTTCCATCAGATCGGTTGCCACCCCCACCTCGACGGGCGGAACATCCAGATCATTCGCAATTTTGTGGAGAGCTGCGCAGGAGACGGTCCCTTCCTTGATCACCCGTTCGAGGGCCTGTTGAATTTCGGGGACCAGCCTGGCCCCTTCTCCGTGCTTGGCGGCATAGTGCCCCGCATCTTCGTGCGTCACGATTGTTCTCCCCGCGGTAACCGCTTGAAAATCGATGTGATCTCAAGCGGTCAGTAGTTCATATAGTGGAAAGGTTCTATGGCGGAGATCGTCGCGGCATCCAGCGTCTCAAACCCCGCCTCTTTCAGAACCTTCTGTGTCCTGTCCAGCTGATCGACATCGATCACAAAAACCGCTTTCTTCCGGCTCTCCAGGACAAACCCGTACGCGTTCTCCACATTGATCTCTTGATCGAAGAGGAGCTGGATCAGCCGGTCGAGCCCCCCCGGCTTATCCTCGATCACCACCGCGATCACCTCCTTGAGGCTCACGGTCAATCCCTCTTCCTCCAGAAGGGCGCGGGCGCCCTCCGGGTCGTCCACCAGGGCGTTGATCACACCGAATGCATCAGATGTAGAGATGGTGATGGCCCGTATATTGATCTTTCCCTTTCTCAGGATACGGGTTACCTTCGCCAGCCTGCCCGGTTTGTTTTCCGCAAATATGGAAAGCTGATAGGCAATCATCCCTTTACTCCTCTCTGTTATCGATCACCCGAACCGCCTTCCCCTCGCTCTTGGGGAGGGTGCCGGGTTCGACCAGCTCGACCTTCGGCGTTATCAGGATATCGCTCTTCAAATCCTCAACGATCCTGCGCCGCAGAGCCTCGAGCTGCTTCAGGTTGCCGGTGAAGAACTCCTTCCCCACCTCGACCCTGACGATCATGAGGTCGTTGAACCCTTCCCGCTCCAGGATGATCAGGAAGTTCGTCCCCACACCCGGTATATCCATCAATTTTTTCTCTATCTGGATGGGGAAGATATTGACCCCCTTGAGGATCAGCATATCATCCGTCCGCCCCTTGATCCGCTCGATCCGCCGGTGCACCCGACCGCATTCGCAGGGTCCGGGGATGATCCGTGTCAGATCTTTTGTCCGGTATCTCAGTATGGGCATCCCTTGCCGCAGGAGGGTCGTCATCACCAGTTCCCCTTCCTCTCCGTCGGGGACGGGCTCCAGGGTGTCCGGATCGATGATCTCCATGATGAAATTGTCCTCCCAGACGTGCATCCCCGTCTGGTGGGGACATTCGAAGGCCACTCCCGGTCCGTCCATCTCGGACAGCCCGTACGAATTGAAGGCTTGGACGCCGTAGAATTCCTCGATCTTCTTCCGTGTCTTTTCCGAATGAGGTTCCGCCCCGAGAAAGGCGATCGCCAGCTTCGTGTCACGTCTGGGATCGACCCCCACCTCTTCGAAGACCGATGTGAGGTGCAGGGCGTAGCTGGGAATGATATGCATCGTCGTGGTGCCGAAATCCTGCATCAACTGTATCTGACGCTTGCTGTTTCCCGAACCGGCGGGGATGATCAGCGCCCCCACCTTCTCAGCGCCGTAGTGGAATCCCAGGCCGCCGGTGAAGAGCCCGTAGGTCATCATGTTCTGGAAGACATCGCTCCGGCGCATCCCCGTCATGTACATGGAACGGGCCACAATATTCGTCCACTCGTCGATATCGTGCTGGGTGTGAAAGATGACCGTCGCCCTTCCCGTCGTCCCGGATGAGGAGTGCATCCTCACCAGTTCATCCTTGGAAACGGCGAGGAATCCATAGGGCCAGTGTTCCCGGAGATCGTCCTTCGTCGTAAAAGGGATCTTTCTGATATCTTCCAGGGAGGTGATCCCGTTCGGATCGAGCCCTATCTTCTTAAAGAGGTCTCCATAAAAAACCGACGCGGATGCTTGTGCTACGCTCTTTTTTAACCGTTCAAGCTGGATGCTTTCCAGCTTCTCTCTCGGCATTGTCTCTATATCATTTTCCCAGTACATCGTTGGCTCCTTCGTTTCTCAGCAGTGTCCGCGCACTATACAACCCAGGGGTCAAATTATCAAGTTCAATCCATTCGGCAGAGTGTCTGCCTTATTCCACGACGACGGGAGAGGCGTCCGGATCGAAGGGGTTCATCCGTGCCGCCAGCGAGAAGAGGTGCGGGTAACTCCCTTTCAGATGCCGCATGTAGTCGGCCCACTGGATAATCAAGGCGGAATAGGCCCGTTTGATGTCGGTCTCGATATGTCGGCGATCGGCTTCCGTCATATGCTCGACATCCTCTCTATACAGTAGTTCTTCGGCCAGATGAAAGATCGCCCACAGGAGATCCGAAAAGCGGTCATGCTCCAGGAGATTTGCGTTCTGGATCAGGATGAGGAGAAAGGGTCGCTTGTCAAGGAAAAAATCCTGGAGCGCCTTCAGATCGCCCCTTCGCACATCGATACTGGATTCATGCCCTTTCCCCGTAACCAGCCAGTCATCCAGGCAGGCAGGTCCCTCCTGCATCTGATCCGTATTTTTGTCAAACCCAATAAATATCCTGAGGAGCTCAGTGCCGATCTCACTGAAGAAGGCGCCGATGACCATGTTCAGTCTATGCAGTTTCGCCTTCCGGTCCCGGTAATCGAGCAGCTCATGGATGATCATGGTAACGATCAGGACCTCGATAAAGACAAAGGCGATATCCCCCACCAGAAAGATGAAGAGGTGGTGAGGATCTCGGAACGTCAGGAAGTGAATGATGTAAAAGAGTGTCGAGAGACACAGGAGCGCAATACCCCAGAGTATTTTCCAGCGATCAAGCTTCATTGGTCATCCTTTCTTGTGTATGCTGCAGTGTAGGCATATCAACGGGAAATGCGACACCGGCGTTCCTCCAGATCCCCGGCCGCGTCAGGACAAAATCGTACCTGACCGGGTCATGGGGAACCATTTTCCGGAATGCATCCGTGATCTCCAGTGCCGTCTTGATATCCGCCTGCCTGCGTTTCGTCAGCCCCAGCCCCATGCACACCCGGTGCATATGGGTATCGAGGGGAACGACCAGTGCGGACGGGGGGATATCGCTCCACCCGCCGGGGTCGACCCCGTCCCGGCGCACCATCCAGCGCAGAAAGAGGTGCAGCCTTTTGCAGGCACTCCCCCGTGCAGGAGAAGGGAGCAGGCTGTTTCGTCGGCCGTCATACCCCGCGTTTACCTCTTCGGCAAAACGACATAAGGCCGGCATGATCATTCCACCACTCTCATTGAAGAAACAGGCAAACAGGGTATTGAGCGAACCGTACCGGTAAAGAATACCGTGAACACCCAGGAGCATCCCTACCATCTCTTCACCGGTCGTAAAACGGTGCCTGAACTGTGAAAATGTCCTGTTCATTAATCCAGGGGAAGAATCACGGACAAAGCGCGACGGGGTCTTTCCCATCTTAGCCAGGATCTTCGCAACGCTGTCCTTGATCTGCCGTACTCTTCCGTAGGCAAGAGACGACGCGATAAGACCGACGATCTCCCGATCGGCAGGGTCTTCATACCGGTAAAGGAATTCGACCGGATCGGGGGTGGCAAACTCGCGTCGGTTGTATGTCCGGTACAGCCGCTCGAGTTGTTCGGGTATCGTGCCGTTCAATGTTCCCATATATCTCCGCAGGGTTTATCTCTCTCCGGTTATCCGTCGGTACCAGCGCGCGTGCCGGCGCTTCGCGTACTCCCGGTCCACCTTTCCGGTAAAGATCCCGGGGAGGAGCGGCCAGTTCGTCTTGAAGATAAAGGCGCCGAGGTGCACGGCGATCCCGATGATGACAAGCGCGGTCCCCAAGTTATGGAGGAGCGTGATCCAGTAGGCGAACCCCTCCGAGTAGTTGATGGGCGGCAGGTTCTTCAGGGCCTTCAGGACGCCGGTGACGATGACCAAAAGCAGAGACAGTCCGATGAAGGCATAGGCAAGACGCTGCTCGGCCAGGTACTTGTCATTCTCCGGTTCTTCCCCGAAACCAAGCGTCGCGAGGATGATCCGTCCCGATTCCCGCAGGTCCCCCCGGCGCGGCAGCATGTCGAATTCCCGTCGGATACCGTGGAAGACCACGTGGTACGCAGCCGCCCCCAGAAGGAGGGCAGCCGCCCAGTAGTGGATCACCAGTGTCACCGAAAAGTCGGTGGTCCATGACAGGCCGGGGACCAGGTCCAGCATGTATCGTTTGTAGAGGGGCATCTGACCGAGCCCGCTGAATATGAGGGCAAAGGTCGACAGGGCGACCACCCAGTGCACCAGAAGGACTGAAAGCCCGTGACGGGTCATCTTATTGTTCGTGCCCGGCATCGTCGCCACCCCCCTTCATGGTTTTATAGGCGGCCCCCACCGCGGCGGCGACCCCCGCCACCGGTGCGACCAGCATGCTCCAGGCGGCCCCGTTGGCGGTCTCGGTCATGTTCCTCACGCCCACCGGCATCCCCGGGTACCCGGGCAATCCCGGCTGCGGCTGCACCGCCTTTTGTTTCATCAATGCGGCGTGGATCTTCTCAAAGGGAACCGGGGATACATAGAAGGTGGAGGTTCCGCCGTTTTCCTGCTCTCCGTAAAGGTACCCGCCGATCTCCTCCGCCCGCTTCCGGGCGAGGGTACGCATCTCCTCCTTGTTCCCGAAGGATATGGCACCCCGGGGACACGCCTCTACACAGGCGGGAATCTTCCCCGCCCTGACCCGGTCGTAGCAGAGGTCGCACTTGTACATCACGCCGCCCCCGGCAATGGTCGGGGCAATCTTCAGATATATTCCCACCCCCGACTGGCGAGCGGGAATCCCCCAGGGACAGACGTCACGGCACTTTGCCCCCCCGAAACAGAGATCGTGGTCGATGAGGACCGGCCCCTCCGGCATCTTGTGGAGGACACTGAAGGGACAGAGGTCCGCGCAGGGGGGATTGTCGCAGTGCATACACCGCCGTTGCAGATAGAGGGTATGGCTCTTCCCCTCATGCTCTACGGCCACCTCCTGGATAAAGGTCCAGTTGTACGGGGTCAGCCGGTCGGCCATCCCCCGCTTCTTCGACCAGTCCTCACGCTTCTTCTGCGGCCAGAAATACGGTATATCCTCCACCGGTTCGGGGAACCGGCTCTTGTTCTTGTCACGACAGGCGCTGACACAGGCCGGGAGCGACCGTGAGGGACATCCGTCACACCGCGTCAGGTCGATCACCGTCCCGGCCTCCGGGACTCTTGAAGCCTCCGCAAACTTCCCCAGGCCGGTCAGGGCGACTCCCCCTGCAACCCCCGAAGCGACGGAGCGCTTCAGGAACTCCCTCCTCGAAACATCGGACATATCCGCAACCCTCCTTTTCGTACCGGGGACATGAGCACGTCCGGCAACGCCGCCCTTCTTCCGATGGGAACAGGCATGCGACCGACTATGAAAAAAACCGGTCCTTGCTGATTATGTTCTCAACAAGAGAAAAACCTGTTACCGGTACGCGTTGATCTTGTCCAGCAACAGCTGCTCCGGCATGGCCCCGATGATATCCCCTACTTTCTCTCCGTTTCTGAAGACCAGCATGTCGGGGATGGAACGGATCCCAAATCGCGCCGCCGTCTGATTATTGCCGTCCACATCGAGCTTGGCAAAGACGATATCTCCCTGGTAATCCTTCGCCAGTTTATCGAGAACCGGTCCCATCATCTTGCAGGGACCACACCACTCCGCCCAGCAATCGACAACCAGGAACGGGTATTTCGCCACGGCTTCATCAATGGTACTATCGGTCACCACAACCGGACTATCAGGTTTTTCTGCAAATGCTCCCATGTACTTTCCTCCTCTATTTTTTCTCTTTCATCCAACCGACACCGAAGCACCGGGCTCGGCGAGCCTTATCGTTGATCCTCTTCGGCATTGTGTTTCTCTTCATCCAGCAAGGTCAGAACGTCCCGCATCAATTGCGGGTCTGTGAGGTAATAACACCTCAGATTTCCATCCTTGCGACAGGCGACAATCCCCTGTTTCTTGAGAACTGTCAGGTGCTGCGAGACATTTGCCTGGCTCGCTCCCACACAGTTCTCCACCGCACCCACACACCGTTCGCCCTCGGCCAACTCCCGCACAATCCTGAGCCGGGTGGGATGTCCCAATGTCTTGAAAAAATCAGCTATCTTTCTGCAATCCATGGGGCGCCCATTCTGCATATAACAATATTCGAATATTCTTTTTCTTTAATATAGTCCCCTTCCCCCGATTGTCAAGAGGCCGGGCCCGTGATAGCGAAGTTTTTATCTCCCCAGCTTTTCAAGTTCCTGCACGATCGACTCGAGGAACGGCCGTTTGTTGATGTCGTTCACATCGATATATCGAATAATACCTGTTTTATCGATAATGATGATCGCGCGTTCCGCCGTCCCGTCTGAACGGAGCACCCCGAAGGTATCGGCCACCTTTCCGTGGGGCCAGAAATCGGAGAGGACCGGGAACCAGAGTTTTCCCATCTGATTGGTCCAGGCGAAGAGGGTCGGGATATTGTCCACCGTGATCCCCAAGAGGACAGCATCGTACTCTTCAAAGAGGTTCTGGAGGATGGCGTACCCCGGCCACTGATCGGAGCAGACGGGGGTCCATGCCGCGGGGACGAAGGAGATCACCACATGCTTCTTTCCCCGGTACTGCGAGAGGGTGACCTTCTCGCCCGAGACGGCGGGGAGGGTGAAATCGGGGGCCGGATCCCCCACTGCGACGCGCAGGACACTGTCAACGGGTTTGAGCGTTCCGGTCTGATAGATGTTGTTCTGAAAGGCCTCCGACAGGCCGTATGCGCCCGACGCGCCCGACAGGACCACCGCCAACGACAGTACCAGTATTCTGCATATCTTCATGAGACCACCCCCTCTATTGCAGTCCGGACAGGCGGAGGATCTCCCCCAGGAATGCGCCGGCATCCTCGAATCCTCCCAGCTTGGAATAAAAGACCGTTGGGACACCATTTTTCATCCTCACCCCGATAAAGAAGGGCGTCCTCACCTCCCCCAGCGCGACATGGATCGCGAAGTCCCTGTCGGGGACCAGGGGAAAGGGGACCTGATACTTTTCCCTGAAAACCTTCAGCTCATAGGGGGAGTTCCCCGCCCCGATTCCGATGAGCTTGATTCTGTTCTTCAGCTTCGGGTTCTCCTCTATCAACCGGTACAGCTCGTTGACAGCCGGGGCCTCCTTCTGGCAGAAGGGGCAGTACATGCTCATCACCTCGAGGATCACCACCTCGGCCTTCACCTGCGATACCTCGAAGAAATCCCCGCCCGGCAGGCCGAGGTATTCCCTGTCTTCGCGTTCCGCCGGAACGGAAAACTTCAGTGCGGGGAGGCTGTCTCCGGCGGCCGGCGGCTGCGTCGCCGAGGCGTACAGAGGGAAGAGAACACCAAGCAGTACAACCACATATTGAAATACCTTCTTCATAGCAACCTCCCTTTTCTCATACAATACTCATATTTCCATAATCCATCAGGCACCGTCGAGACCGGGGGACTCCGTCCGCCGATACCATGAAACGGGATCGGTCAGGAACTCCTCGGTGTCCTTCAGGGAGAGATAGTGCTCCCGTTCCATGGAGCTGAGGAGATCGAAGAAGGCCTTTTCTTTCTCATTCGGTGTCCTGTCCCTCAACCCGGCATAGTACTCAATCCCCTTGGCCTCGAAATCGATGGCGATCCTGATCGCCTTCAGATCATCGTCGTCACCGGGGGGGAGTGCACCGCCCTTTCCCACCACCCGGGCAAAGAGGTCTCGTGTCTTGCTCCTGCTGACGGTAAGGCTCACCGTATCCGGCCACCGTTCCTCTTTCTTCCACTTTTCGTGAAGTTCCTTCAGGCGCTCGTAGTGTTCCAGTTCGTCATCGGCTATCTGTTCGAACATCGCCTTCCCCAAGGGGTTTTTCGTCCTCCCGGCATGTTCCAGATAAAAGGCCCGCTCCCGCTGCTCGTTCTCCAGGGCGACCTTCAAGGCATCCACCAGTTGTTTCATCGCATACTCCTTTCATTCAATCCTTTGCATACAGATTCCTATCCACTTTCCCGCTGAAGAGGCGGTAGACCCACCCCTGATAGAGGGCAATGACCGGGACAAAAACCAGGACCATCCCCAGCATGATCTTCAGGGTCATGGGGCTGGCCGCGGCAGTATGCGCCGTCAGGCTGAAGGCCCTATCCATGCTGGAGGGGAGCATGGAGGGGTAGAGTCCCACCATCGCGACTGCGACCACACCGATGATGAACATGCAGGAGGCTCCCCACGCGCGGCCCCATTCCCTTTTTCCGATCCAGAACCGGATCATCACCATCCCCCCCACGGCAATCAGGGGGATCACCCAGAGGACCGGCCGGTCCAGATACCGGTCAAAGAGGTCGGTCTGGAGGGCGGAGAGGACCAGAAAGACCACCGCCGACAGCAGGACCGCGGGCCAGAGCCACGCCGCCGCACGTCCCGCGCGTCCCCGGAGGAGACCGTCCGTCTTGACGGCAAGCCAGAGGGAACCGTGGAGAAGAAACAATGCGAGAAAGAAGAGGCCGCCCACAAAGGCGTAAGGATTCAAGAACGTCATGAGGGTTCCCTGATAGACCCCCGTCCCATCGATAGGGATACCGCGGAATATATTCGCGAAGAGCACCCCGAAGAAAAATGCCGCCACGAGGCTGCCGATAGCCAGCGCCCCCCGCCATAGAGATTTTCCCCTCTCCCCTTTCGTTTCTCCTCCCAGTTCGATGGAGACCGCCCGGAGGATCAGGGCGAAGAGGATCAGCATCAGGACGGAATAGAAGGAACTGAACAGGACCGCGTAGAGGGCGGGAAAGGCAGCGAAGGTAACGCCGCCGGCCGCGACAAGCCAGACCTCGTTCCCGTCCCAGAAGGGGCCTATGGCGAGATAGATATCATTTCTTTCTCCATCGTTCTTCGCGAGGGCGGGCTGGAGGACACCGAGTCCCAGGTCGAACCCGTCTAGGACAAAATAGACGGCCCAGAGAAAGCCCCATATACCGAACCACACCGTTTCGAGCATCCCTTTCACCCTCTCCTTTCTTTTTCGGGGCTATCGGGCCACCGGCGCGCATACCGGATCATCGTGACGAGCGCAGCCAGTGCGACCAGGGAATAGATGACGATAAAGGCGACAAGGCTGAAGGTAATCTGGTGAGGCGCCACGGGCGAGGCCGCGTCCGCCGTTTTCATCAGGCCGTATACGATCCACGGCTGCCGCCCCATCTCGGTGACCGTCCACCCCGCCGCACAGACAATATAGGGGAGGGGAATGGACCAGATGAGGATCTTCAGAAACCGCGGGCTCTGATTGAGGCGGTTGCGCCGGAGCCATCCGTAGAGGGTCAGCAAGACGAAGAGCCCCCCAAGGGTCACCATGATCCGGAAGGAATAAAAGACAACCGCCACCGGGGGGAGCTCGTCTGCGGGAAGATCGAGAAGACCGGTCACCTCCGCGGCGGGGTTGTGATGCGCCAGGAGGCTCATCACCCCGGGGATGGGGACCAGTTCGATCAGGTTTCCCCTGTTGTCCATCCGTGGAACAGCCACCAGATAGAGAGGGGCATAGGTCTGTGTCTCCCAGAGCGCCTCGAGGGCGGCCAGCTTCGCGGGTTGTTTCTCCGCCAGGTCGGCCCCGTGCATATGCCCCTCCGCCATCACGAAGAGGGCGCATACCAGTGAGAGATAGAGCGCGGGTTTAAATGACTTGACGAACAGGTCCCTCCCCTTCAGGATATGGTAGGCGCTGATCCCCATCATGACAAAACCGGAGAGGAGATAGGCCGCCCCTACCGTATGGAGAACGGTGAGAACGGCGTATTCCTGCGTCACCACGCCGAGGAAATCGGTGATCTCCGCCCGCCCCCCCCGGATGGCATATCCCACGGGGTGCTGCATCCACGAGTTGGCGATGAGGATCCAGAGGGCCGAAAGGGTCGAGGCACCGGTTATAATCCACATGACCGCCGCGTGCGCCCCGGCTGACAGCCGCTTCCACCCGAAGACCCAGACGGCAAGGAAGGTGGACTCCAGGAAGAAGGCCGCCGTGACCTCGATGGCCAGGAGGGGACCGAAGACATCCCCCACATACGCCGAATACCGCGACCAGTTCGTCCCGAACTGGAACTCCAGGGGGAGCCCTGTCACCACCCCGATGACGAAGTTGACAACGAAGAGCCTCCCCCAGAACCGTGCCATGGCGAGGTAGTCCTCGTCCCCCGTTTTGACGTAGAGGGTCTCGATGATGGCGATAATGAGGGACAACCCCAATGTCAGGGGAACAAACAGAAAATGAAAATAGGTGGTCACGGCAAACTGCACCCGCGAGAGCAGCACGGCATCCATAGCTTCAATCCCCTCCCTTCTCGATCAAAACCCTGAACGCTGAGGCGGCGGTGTCTGTTACCGCCGCCCCGCGGGATAGTATCTTCGCCGCTTCCTCGAGGCGGACGTCAGTCTTTCTTCCACAGACCGTGGATATTGCAGTATTCCCGAGCCGTTATACGATCGGCATCGATACAGAACTCCGCCTCGGGGACATCACCCGGTTTGAGAAACTGTTTGTAGACCTTCCCGTCAGCGGTGGCCTCGATCCACTCGATATAGTGCTTCTCTTCCATCGGATGCCGGACCTCGCCGATTGTGACCTTGAAGCCGGTCGCCGTCTTCTCTATGACGGGGACATGTTTTTCCAGGGCCGCGTCGACCGCCCCTTCCTTGAAGAGTTTCATCGGCTTTCCGCAGCAGACCAGTTCGCCCTTCCCGCCGTGCATGACCTCCACGATGTTTCCGCACATCTCACACTTGTATATCTGATGTATCTCCGCCATGTTCATTCCTCCTTCTATGAGTATTCTTCCCGCATCTTCGAGAGGATCTGGAAGTGCTTCCTCTCCTCGTTGATGATTCCGTCTATGATTGGATGCTGATTCTGACTGATAAACCCCTTCACCTCCTGATAGTAGAGGATGGAATCCACCTCGCGGTCGATCGCAAAATCGATCGCGGAGAGGGTGTCGGTGATCTTCGCCAGTTTGGCATCCATTACCTCTTTCTTGAAGATGAGTCTGTTGTCGGCATACTGGTGGAGATAGATGCCATATTCCCCCGGGTAACTCTCCGGGGGGGCAACGGTCTCCACACCGGCAAGCATCTTCTGAAAGAGGGCCTTGTGCTGATCTTCCGCGCCGGCAAGCCAGCCGAACAGTTCCTTTGCCTTTTCTTCCTTCGCCAGTTGCACCGCATACCGATAGAAGGTCGCCCCGTTTTCCTCGATCCTCATGGCAATCTTCAGGACATCGCTCGCCTCAATCTGACTCCCCATGGCATCCTCCTTTTTTATTCAACATTCCGGAACTTGCTGTTATCCACCCCACAGATCGGGCACCGGTCGGGCAAAATCCCGTCTGAGACATAGCCACAGACCGTACAGACATGGTACGTGGTCTGTCGCTCCTCGAGGAGGTTGTCAATGGCCTCCTTGTAGAGCTTCGCATGCACCTCCTCCACGTCCCGTGACTGGCTGAAATAGAGAGCCGCAGCCCGGTCGCCGCTCTCCTCCGCCCTTTTCACGAATTCACCGTACGCCACCCCTGCGACCTTCTCTTCGGACTCAAAACTCTCCGCCAGATTCTTCTCGGTGGTTCCGACCCCTTTGAGCAACCGCAGTGCCCTCTTCCCGTGGATCTCCTCGGAACAGGCGATCACCCTGAAGAGCAGCGCCAACTGGGGGTATCCTTCCTCCTCGGCCTTTTCCGCGAAGGCCCGCAGCCTCAAGAGCGCCTTGGCCTCACCGGCATAGGCCTGATGCACGGCCTCCCGCACCGTATCGTCCATACCGTATTCCTCGATTACTCGGGTTCGAATTCATCCTTTGCCGCACCGCAGACCGGGCAGGTCCAGTCATCGGGGAGATCCTCGAAGGCGGTCCCGGGGGGAATCCCCCCTTCGGAGTCACCCTTCTCGGGATCATAGACATAGCCGCACACGCCGCACACATATTTCTCCATATCCGTCCCCTCTCCTTTCGTTTCTTTCGTATCTGCCTCACCCGTTCCCCCCTTGTAGGTGGGGGCATTCTTCGGGGCCTTTCCCTTCTTCACCCGCTGATAATGGGCATACGTCAGGGGCGTCCCCGTCTTCAGTACCTTCGCCCCGGTGATCTCGACGATAAAGACCGTATGCGTCCCGGCGTCCGCACTTCCGATCACCTTTCCCTCGAAACAGGAGAGGGCGTTGTCGGTCACGATGGGACACCCCGTGACCCCCTTCTCGACCGTCACACCCGTAAACTTATCCCCGTCTCTGCCGCTCTTGAATCCGAACTGACCGATAAAGGGCATGGGCGTCTCTTCTTCGAGGACCATAGCGGCCAGGACACCGCTCTGTTCGATATACTCATGGGTGAGATTGCCCTTGTTGATGCTCACAGCGACCCGCGGTATTTCCGCGCAGACCTGGATGATCGAATTGACGATCTGCCCGTTTGCCTTCTCTCCCGAAACCGACGTCACCAGATACAGGCCATAGGAGATATCCCATAGTGCTTTCGTGTCCACAGAATTATCCACGTTGCGTAACCTCCTTGAGTTTTCGTGCCACATCATTGCCAAGTCCGGAGCAGCGCTTGAGATCATCACCGTCCGGCACATACTTCACCTTCAGCGGCTCGGCCGCCACCGCCACCTTCATCTCCCCCAGGATATCGTTGATCTGCCCCGCGGCCTCTCCGCTCCAGCCGTAGGAGCCGAAGGCGGCACCGATCAGGTTCTGAGGCCTCAGGCCCTTCAGATAGGTCAGGACATCGGCCATGGTGGGAAAGAGGTTGTTGTTCAGCGTCGGGGACCCGGCCACGAGGGCCCCGGCATTGAGTATTTCATAGGCAGCATCGCTCCGGTGGAAGGAGTGCATGGACATGATCTTCACCTGCGCCCCTCCTGCCACCAACCCTTCTTCGATCGCCCGTGCCATCAGCTCCGTGCTGTGCCACATGGTGTCGTAGAGGACGACGGCCTTCATGGACGGCTCCTGCCGTGCCCATTGTCCATACAAATCCATGATGGTATCGATTTCTTTACGCCGGACGGGACCGTGATCCGGCGCGACGATCTGGATGTCGAGTCCGGACTTTCCCACATCCTCCAGGAGTTTCACCACCTGGTGCGAGTACGGCATGAGGATGTTGGCATAGTAGGTGGCCGCCTCGTAATCGAGGACGGCAGGGTCGATCTCGTCGGCGAACCGCTCGGCGGATGCCAGGTGCATCCCGAAGGCGTCCTGGGA
>JAFGSH010000050.1 GCA_016934695.1 Deltaproteobacteria bacterium | reverse complement strand
TTCTCGGACTTCCAGTCCGCAGTCTGATACAGGTCTCCAATTTTCTTCATGATCATGCCTCCTCCTGTTTACTTTCTCTGCCGATTCGTCTCTTCAGCGCATTGTCGTCCGCTCTTCAGCCGGAGCCGACACGACCCATTCGAGCAGCTTCTGTTCTCCCGGCTGCAGCGTCCTGTTGATCGCCTCGACCAGCTCGTCGAGCGACCGATATTCCTGGCTCTCCTGTGAGCTCGGTTTAGAAATTTGTTCTCCTTGCCGCATGGCTGCACCTCCTTTACCGTGTCTGGGATTTGCCTTCTTCCTGCTCCAGCATCCTTCGTACTACGCTCATGGTGTCCGACACATCATTCTCCCCGTTGCCAAGAAAACGGGGCCGCAGGCGGTGGGCGAGCGCTATGGTCTCCTCCTCACGATCGGGTATCAGGAGGATGATTCGAAGGTCCTGGAGCAGATCGCGAAGGGAGACGATCCGTAACAGCTCTTCCCTGTCCCGCGCCCTGAGGAGAACGATCGTGCCGCGGTCGTACGATCGGTGGATACCCCGGATAAGTTCCTCGATCGATCGACAGACCTCCACGCCTTCCGCCGGCGCAAGCGACCTCAGCCGTTCCCCGACCCCTCTCTCGGGGTGCTCCCTGATACTTGAATAGAATAAGATCTTCACCGATGCCGATCCCCCTCATGCGCTGCCGGTTTCATTTTTGTACGTTTGTATGAACATAAAACAAAGAGTATGCCAGCACCGGAGCAATGACTGGTTTCCTTTGTATATCAATCAGTTGGCGTGATATGGTGATCCGGACCCTTCGGGGGATACCCCCGGATCCGTCCCATCGAAAGGGAAAGCGTCCCATCGGGCAGGAATGTGTCTCGCCCTGTCGGACCGATCGTATGGAGGAACAATGAAGGGGGATCAGTTCCTTGCGGATATGCCGTACTTCTTGAGGAGCCCGTACAGGCGGGAACGCGAGAGACCCGATATCTCGCAGGCCTCCCTGATATCGCCTCGGGTGCGGGCGATGATATCTTCCAGGTACCGCCTCTCCGCCTCGGCGACAGCGGCTTCCCGTTGCTCCTGGAGGGTTTTGAGGGATCTCCCCGGGGCGGCGGAAGGGGCACGGGCGGATTCTTCCTCTCCCACCTGGTTCCGTTTCACCTTGATCCGTATCTCCGTAGGGAGGTGGGCGGGAAACAGGGTGGGGCTCTCGCCCGCGGCGGCGATGGCCCGCTCCAGGGCGTTGACCAGTTCCCGCACGTTGCCGGGCCAGTCATAGTCGAGCAGGGTATCCAGAAAATCGGGGGAGAACCCTTTGGTACCCTTTTCATAGCGGCGGGAGAGCTTGGTCAGATAGTATGAGATCAGTTCACTGATGTCTTCGGGATGCTCCCGCAGGGGCGGGAGAACAATGGCGAAGGTGCGAAGACGGAACAGGAGGTCCTTGCGAAACCGGCCCTGCCGGACCATCTCATCAAGGTCTCGGTTGGAGGCGGCGATCAACCTGAAGTCGCTCGTCACCTCTTTCACGCTCCCCACCGGCCGGAACCGCCGCTCCTGGAGCGCCCTCAGAAAGGAGCCCTGCACGGCAAGGGGAAGCTCTCCCACCTCGTCGAGAAAGAGCGTCCCCCCGTCCGCCTGGGTGATGAGTCCTGTCTTCGACCGGTCGGCGCCCGTAAAGGCCCCCCGCTCGTGGCCGAAGAGCACGCTCTCCACAATGGTCTCCGGCAGGGAGGCGCAGTCCACCACCACGAAGCTCTTTCCCGCACGGGGGCTGTTGCGGTGGATGGCCCAGGCGAATACTTCCTTTCCCGTGCCGGTCTCGCCGGCAACGAGCACGTTCGCGTCGCCCCCCGCCGCCTGGGCCAGGAGCTCGATACAGGTCCTCATCCGGGGGCTGCTCCCCACGATTCCCCCCAGAACCAGGGCCGTGGGCCGCGCCTTGGCCTGACGCTCCGCCCGATACTGGAGGGCCCGCTCGAGGGGCAGGACGATCTCATCGATGGAGGCACTCTTCTCGAGGTAGTCCCAGGCACCGTGGGTGATGGCGAGTTCCGCGCCGTCCATGTCGCCGAACCCCGTGATGATGATCACCTCCGGGCAGGACGGCGTTTTCCGAAGGGCCTGCAGGATGTCCAGCCCGCTCCCGTCGGGCAGCCGCACATCCAGAAACACCACGTCAAAGGACCGGGCGGCGGCGATCTCAAGCCCTTCCCTGAGAGTGAAGGCGCAGGCGGAGGTGTGCCCCCGGCTCCTCACCACATTGGAGAGGGTCGTGCAGATGAGCTGATCGTCGTCGATAATGAGGATATCCGCCATAGTCCTATGAATCCCTGTTACGTATCCAGCACGCGCCTGATCGTTTCGGCCATCTCTCCGGTGGTAAAGGGCTTCATGACGAACTCCCGTATACCCCCGGCCCGGGCCTTCTCCTCGTCCACCGCCTCGCTGAATCCGGTACACATAACAATAGGAATATCGCTTCGTATTCTTATGAGTTTCCGGCTCAACTCCGAACCGGTCATGTCCGGCATGGTCTGATCCGTAATAACCAGGTCGAAATCGGCGGGCCGCGCGCGGAATAATTTCAACGCCTCATCGCTTTTGGCAACAGCGGTGACCTTGTAGCCGAGGCTCTCCAGCATGACCCGCTGGCTCCGCAGGACCGGCTCTTCATCATCGACCAGCAGGATCCGCTCCTCTCCGGTTGGAACGTCCAACGGAGAGGTGCGTCCTCTCTCGCCCGCACCCTCCATGCGGGGGAAGAACACGTTGAAGGTGGTCCCTTTCCCCGCCTCGCTGTACACGGTGATCGCCCCGCCGTGATTCTGCACGATGCCGTGAACGACGGCAAGCCCCATCCCTGTCCCTTCGCCTCGCTCCTTGGTGGTGAAGAAGGGTTCGAAGATCCGCTCCATGATCTCCCGATCCATACCCTCGCCCGTATCGCTCACCGTGAGCCTGACGTAGGGGCCGGCATGCAGGTCCGCGTGCTGAGACGCCGCATGCCCGTCTACCTCCACGCCCGCGAGGCTCACCTCCAGCACCCCGCCGCTTTTTCTCATGGCATGGCCCGCGTTCGTGCAGAGATTTACGAGCACCTGATGGATCTGCGTGGGATCGGCCAGCACCACGGCGTGAGGCTGATCATCGATGTTCCCGCGTATCTCGACAGTCGCGGGCAACGACGCCTTGAGAAGCGCGAGGGCTTCCCTGATGACCGGGGCAATCTCGACGGGTTCCCGCTTCTGTTCCTTCCGGCGGCTGAAGGTGATGATCTGCCTCACCAGATCCCTCCCCCGCTGCGCGGCCTCGAGCACATACCGGAGGTTCTCCAATGCCTCGTCCGGTTCGCCGGCGCCGCGAAGGGCCAATTCCGTATTCAGGGTAATGGGCATGAGGATGTTGTTGAAATCATGGGCGATGCCCCCGGCCAATGTCCCGAGCGCCTCCATCTTCTGGCTCCGGCGAAGCTCCTGTTCCAGCCTGACCTCATGCGTCACATCGCGCACCACGCTCACCACCCCGGTCCGCTCCCCGGAATCGTCCATCATTTCCGTAACCGTGTTCTCCGTGTGGAAGACGGTGCCGTCCTTCCGGCGCATCCGATATGCGGTGCGGAATACCCCCCCCGCGTCGAGGGCGTGGAAGAGCCTCTTTCCGAACTCCTCGTACATCTCCCGGTTCAGGTGCAGAAACTCGGTGCTTCTTCCGATTACCTCCTCCGGCCGGTACCCGAAGACGCTTTCCACGGCGGGGTTGCAGCTGGTGATGGTGCGCGTGCCCGGGTCCACCACGAAGACCGCGTCGGCCAGGCTCGCGAGGGTCATCTCCAGGAATGCCTTGGTCTCGCCGAGTTCAACCTCCATCTTTTTGCTCTCTGTGACATCGATCAGGCAGAGGAGAAGCCCCTCGACGGCCCCCGTCGCATCCTTCACCGGGTGCAGGGTCCAGTCCCAGTATGTCGCGCCCCGTTCGGGGTGCTCGGGATACACAAAGGCCTTCGCAATGGTGGAAAAGGGTTCCCCCGTCTCAAGGACACGGCGGAAAAGCGCCTCGTTTTCCGGGTGGGGGTAGAGGTCGAAGTGATTCTTGCCGATGAAAAAGCTCTCGTCCCTGCCGTCCGCTCCGGCATAGGCGCGGTTCACACGTATGAAGTTGAAATCCCTGTCCAGGTAAGCGACGAGGAGGTAGGTGACAGAGAAGATCTTTTCGAGGACTTCGCTGGTGTTTTGCAGGTCTTTCTCCATCCGCTTGCGGTCGGTGATGTCGATGCCGATCTCGTACCGGACCTGCCTCCCGTCGGGCCACCGTATGATCTGGTCGGTAAGCAGGAAGTCCCTGCCGAGCAGCGGATTGCGGTGCTCCCAGACATACGGTTTTCTGTCCTTGAGGATGATATCATTCGTGCAGAACTCACACGGCGAGCTGCGGCCCTGAAATTCCCGGTAACACAGGCCGCCGACGGGATTCCTGCCCAGCGCCTGTTCAAACGACCTGTTGACCAGGAGGACCTCATAGGTGTGGGGATCGGCAACGTACAGGACATCGGCGAAGTTGTCGATGATCGCCGCGAACTGTTCCCACTGACGCTTCATCTCCTCTTCGCGCTCGGCGAGGGTCTTGTCGAGCCCCTCGACCTCGTGCTCGAGCTGTTCATGTATTGCCTTGCGAGCCATGGCAGTCCCCTGGTGCAGAGAGTTCAAGCGAGGCGGAACATGCATGCACATGCGGTTACGGGTACTCTGAGTAAAATGCCAAGAATGCTAAGAATCCGAGCCGACAGGATCTTAATCTCCAAAAAGCGGCAGATTGTCAAGGGTTCATTTCAGGTGATGCGGATGTCGGCCGAACCGGCGCGACGGCACCCGGCGGCAGAGCGGTACAGGGAATGTACAACACGGTTGTGATTTTCGATTTCAGCGAAAAAGAGGGCCCGGCCACACCGCCTGATCCTTCGCCGGTTGGTGCCTGGGGCGGGGGTCGAACCCGCATGAAGGCAAGCTTCGAGGGATTTTAAGTCCCTTGCGTCTACCAATTCCGCCACCCAGGCCCGGATCGCATATCCCGACTCCGGATACCTACCTATTATTTTTGAGAAAACATGTCAAGGGCATATTCGGTCCGCCTCCGCGGCAGCCCTCCGCTCCGCCGGAACGATTCTCCCTTGAAGGTCGAACGAGCGGTGTGATAAGAACAGGGCCGTACGGAGATCAGGGCGCGGAGGTCATCGGGATGCGGGACGTCGACACCATCATATCGGGGGGGCGGATTCTCACGCTGGACGGGGGGGATTCCATCATTCGCGACGGTTCTCTTGCCATCAGCGGGAACAGGATCGCCGGCATCGGAACAGCGGAAGAGATGGCGGCGCGCTTCTCGGGTCACACAACCATCGACGCCCGCGACTGCCTGGTCATGCCCGGTCTCGTCAACGGCCACACCCACGCGGCGATGACCTGCTTCAGGGGACTGGCGGACGACATGGAGCTGATGGACTGGCTGAACAACTACATCTTCCCCGCCGAGGCGCGGAACGTCGATCCCGAACTGGCCTACTGGGGGAGCGTCCTCGCCTGCGCCGAGATGATACAGTCGGGGACCACGACCTTCTGCGACATGTATCTCTTCGAAGACGAGACCGCCCGGGCGGCCAGCGAGGCGGGGATGCGGTGTCTCCTCGGGGAGGGGATCTTCGATTTCCCCTCGCCGAGCACGAAGACCCCCGAGGAGGGGCTCGCGTACACGCGGATGCTGATCGAGAAATGGGCCGACGACCCCCTCGTCAATATCGTAGTCGAGCCGCATTCCCTGTACACCTGTTCCCCCCCTGTCATCAGAAAGGCCAAGAAGCTGGCCGATGAGTACGGCCTTCCCTTCGCGATCCACTTCCTCGAAAACAGGGGGGAGGTACAGCAGCTGACGGAGCGGTTCGGGATGAAGGCGACCCGGTTCCTGGAGGAACTCGGGTGCCTCGACGAGCGCTTCTTCGCCTTTCACTGCGTCTGCATGGATGAGGAGGATATGCGGATCTTCGCCGATCACGGCTGCAAGGTCGTCCA
>JAFGSH010000049.1 GCA_016934695.1 Deltaproteobacteria bacterium | reverse complement strand
GAGGCCGACGAACCCGATCATCCCCGCGAAGGACACAGCGACGGCGGTTACCAGCGAACCGGTGACAAAGAGAACGATCTTCGTCCGTTTTACATCCACGCCGAGTTGCAGGGCGGTCTCCTCACCGGTGACTATCAAATTGAGCGGCCTGGCGTAGCGGTATACCACACCGAACCCCGTTGCCAGGAGGAGGGCCATCAGGCCGATCTTTCCGCCGTCGGCCAGACCCATATCCCCCATCAGCCAGAAGGTGATGGTGTGGAGGTCGGCGCTGGAACTGGTGGAGATGAAGAACATGATGACCGCCGAAAAGAAGGCGTTGACGATCACCCCGGCGAGGAGGAGGGTGTTGGAATCGAGCCCCCCCTCTCTGCTTCCGATCACGAAGACCAGCGCCACCGTCAGGGTCGCCCCCAGAAAGGCAAGCGCGGGGATACCGAAGGGAACGGCCCCGGCGCCGAGCAGGATGCCGATAATCGCTCCAACGGCCGAACCGCCGGACACTCCCAGGATGTACGGATCCGCCAGGGGATTCCTGAGGAGCGCCTGGAAGACGACGCCGGCGGTGGAGAGCGCCGCCCCGACGATCCCGGCGAACAAGGTCCTCGGCAGGCGGATCGCGAAGAGAATCGTCTGTTCAGTGGGGTCCAGGATGAAGTATCCTTCATGCCACCACGTCACGACACCCCTGAACACCGTGGCGGCACCGATACCGGCCGTCCCGGTCAGAACGGATACTCCTCCCACCACCACGAAGAGAACAGCCAAGAGCGCACCGACCCTGGCTATACTCGACGGGGTGACAATGAACTTTTCCATGGCACATCCTTGCAACAGGGCGAGGATACGGCACCATCGCGACAGATTGAACATGCAACAGGCATGCACTGCTTGCCAGGAGTGCAGCGGGGGAAAACCACTTCGCGACACGCCTCCCTCGAGGATCTGCGGACGGACCGGTCTTCCGGCTCAGGGCGACCTACCGGCCCGCCTTCCCGTCCCGGTCATCTCGGGTCAGTGGCTGCATGGGCTTTCGTTCCCTTCACGGCTGCGGGGCAGCGGGGGATTCTCACCCCTCTTCCTCACATCCGTCCGTGTATAGTAGGGTCTATACATACCCCTTTCATCAAGCCTCTGTCAAGGTGCGTTTCCTCCCCGTCTTCCTCACCATTACTGTGCTTATCGGGGAAGCAAGGATCTGCTGCGCCTGCCACGTCAAAACCCCTCTTAAGAAGCCGAGTCCATCACCTCTCCCGCCGCATTCATATTCGTGCCGCAGGAGATTTTTGTAGAATTTTTTTATAACTTGTACTATAGCTTTAGAATTCCAGATAAAATTTTTTGGAGAAAGAGACGACCATGAGATTCGATATCGCAAAGAGCGGAACGGGGATAGCGTACGAGATCCGCAACATCGTCAATGTTGCGGAGAAACTGAAGGAGTACGGGACCGAGGTCACCTGGGAAAATATCGGCGATCCGGTGATCAAGGGGGAGAAGATCCCCGAATGGATGAAGGAGACGCTGACGGAGATCATCCACGACGATGTCTCGTACGCCTATTCGCCCACCAAGGGGATGGAGGAGACCAGGGAGTTTCTCGCGGAAGAGGTCAACAAGCGGGGAAAGCACCGGATGACCAAGGATGACATCATCTTCTTCAACGGTCTCGGCGACGCGATCGCGCGGTCATACAGCTCCATACGGATCGATGCCCGCATCATCATGCCGGAGCCGACATACTCCACTCATCTTCTCGCGGAGATCCACCACGCCTCTTTTCCGCCGAACACCTACCGGATGAACCCGTACCACAACTGGCATCCCGATATCGCAGAGCTCGAGCGGAAGGTGAAAAGTCACGCCAGTATCGTCGGCATCCTGGTTATCAACCCCGACAACCCCACCGGGTTCGTCTATCCGGAAGAGAGCCTCAGGAGGATCGTGGAGATCGCTCAAAAGCAAGACCTCTTCCTCATCTTCGACGAGACGTACCGGAACATCCTGTACAACGGGTACAAGACCCTTCCCCTTTCCGACATCATCGGGGATGTCCCCGGGATGAGCATGAAGGGCATATCGAAGGAGTTCCCCTGGCCCGGATCACGGTGCGGGTGGATCGAGGTGTACAACGCTGACAAGGACGAGATATTCGCGAGGTACATAGCAGCGATCCTGACGCAGAAGATGTCCGAGGTCTGCTCCACGACACTCCCCCAGATATCCATACCGAAGATCATGACCCACCCCGAGTATCAGAACTATCTGGGCGCCAGGATCAGGCACTACGAGAAGCTCTCCAACGTGGCGTACAACATCCTCAAGGATGTCCCGTATATCGTGGTGAACAGGACAAACGGGGCCTTCTACATGACGATCGTCTTCAACGAGGCGGTGCTCAACGACAAGCAGAAGTTGCGCATAAAACCAGCCCCCATAAGAACCTATGTTGAAGAGATCACGAACGCAAATATAGAGAACGACAAACGGTTTGTATACTACCTTCTCGGAGCAACGGGGATCTGCGTGGTCCCGCTGACATCATTCTTCACCGCCCTTCCGGGATTCCGGTTGACGCTGCTGGAGAAGGACGAGGGTAAATTCGAGGAAACGATGCATACGCTGGCGAAAAAGATTGTGGAGTACGTCGAATCTTCAAAGTAGGAACATCCCCTATTTTTTCCGACGTTGACCGGAAGCGTCCCTCCCCGCGGCGCGGGGAGGGCGTTCTACCCAAGCACACAACGAATGGAGGTTACACCATGACAGACTTATCGCGTTTTTCCCTTGAAGGAAAGGTGGCCGTCGTCACCGGCGGGAGCAGAGGAATCGGACGGGCGGCCGCGCTCGGCCTGGCACAGGCCGGAGCCGACGTCGTCGTCACCAGCAGGAAGCTGCCGGACCTTGAGGAGGTCGCCGCGGAGGTGCGGAGACTGGGCAGGAAGGCCGTGCCCATCGCCGCCCACATCGGAAAGATAGACAATATCAAGACACTGGTGGACGCCGTGATGAAGGAATTCAAGAAGATCGACATCCTGGTCAATAATGCCGGCTGTTCGCCGGCGATGGGGACTATCCTGGACAACGAAGAACGGCTCTGGGACACCATTATGAATCTCAACCTGAAGGGGCTCTACTTCATGAGCCAGGCCGTCGCGCGCATCATGAAGGAGCAGGGATCAGGATCCATCATCAACACGGCCTCGATGGACGGGTACAAGCCGGAACCGTACGTCGGGATCTATTCGATCTCGAAGGCCGCCGTCATCATGGCGACCAAGTCGATGGCCCTCGAGCTGGCCCCGTTCAACATCAGGGTGAACGCCATCGCGCCGGGGCCGGTGACCACCAAGATGCTCGACTCACACTGGTTCCACCTCCCCGAGGAACAGGCCAAGGCGGAAAAGGCAGAGATGGCGAAGCATGTCCCCCTCGGCAGGATCGGTGAACCCGACGAGATGGCTGGAGCGGTGATCTACCTGGCATCAGACGCCTCGAGTTACACGACGGGAGAGACGATCCTCATGGACGGCGGCTGCACCGTCGCCTCACCGGAGTTTGTCAAGTAATGTCAGGAAAGAGGGGGTCAGGCGAAAGGTCCGGCCCCCTTTTTTGAAATATCCTTACAGGATAACGGGAATCCCTTTACCCCTTAGATACTCCTTCACCTCACTGATCCTCAGGGTCCGATAGTGGAAGACCGAGGCGGCCAGAAGGGTCCGGGCGCCTCCCTTGACGACGCCCTCGTAGAAGTGTTCCAGCGTACCCGCTCCGCCCGAGGCGATGACGGGGATACCCGCCGCGGCGTCTGCGACGGCTCGTGTGAATTCCAGATCATAGCCGGCCAGCGTGCCGTCTCCATCCATGCTTGTGGGGAGGATTGCCCCCGCTCCCAGATCGCGGCACTGCCCGGCCCAGGCTACCGCATCCCTGCCGACAGGCTTCGTGCCTCCGGAGACGACCAGTTCAAACCCTGAGGGCATCTCCCTGTTCCTCCGGGCGTCCACGGCCACGGTCACCGTAGCGGTTCCGAAACGCTCAGATGCCTGTCTCACCAGGTCCGGGGCTCCGACGGCCGCGCTGTTCATGGATACCTTGTCGGCACCGGCATCAAGGACCATCTCGATGCCCTCGAGGCCGGCGATCCCGCCGCCGACCGTCAACGGGATATCAATCACCGCGGCGACCTTCCTGATCCACTCGAGCCGCGTCCTCCGGTTCTCAACGGTCGCCGCGATATCAAGCATGGCCAGTTCATCGGCCCCTTCTTCCTGATAGTACGCGGCATTCTCGACGGGATCGCCCGCGTCCCTGAGCTCGACAAAGTGGACCCCCTTCACCACCCGTCCGTCCTTCATGTCGAGGCAGGGCATGATCCTTACCACATCCATACGTACTTCCCTCCGTGTCCTGTCATTGCGCCGGATCATACCAGATACCGGGACGGGCCTGAAGCCCGAAGGGGAAGAATAAGACAACGTGCCCTTTTCCCCTGTGCTAAGACGGTTTCCGGTAGTACCGCATCGCCTCCGGGAGGGCCCTTTTGATAGCCTCAATACGCGTTTGATCGGTCGGGTGCGTGCTCAGGAAGGCCGGCGGACCCCCCTTCCCCTCCTTCTGCGCCGCCATGCGCTCCCACAGCGTCACGGCATGACGGGGCTCGTACCCGGCCATGGCCATAAAGATCAGTCCCAGGCGGTCCGCCTCGTACTCCTGGACGCGGCTGTAGGGGAGGATGAACCCCACCTGCGCCCCCAGGCCGAAGGCGGCGAACCAGAGGTTTCGGGAGGACTCCGGCTTCTCGGCCATCGCCACAGCCAGGGCCAGACCCCCCATCTGCACCGCGAGGAGGTGGCTCATCCGCTCCCCGCCGTGACCGGCGACGGCATGGGCGATCTCGTGCCCCATAACGACGGCCAGTCCGTCCTCATCCTGCGTGACGGGAAGGATTCCTGTATAGACAGCCACCTTCCCGCCGGGCATGCACCAGGCGTTGACCTCTTTGCTTTCGATGAGGTTGAACTCCCAGGCGTAGTTCTTCAGTTCATCCCGCATCCCGTGTTCGACAAAGTACCGCTCCACCGCCTGCCGGATGCGCCCCCCGACCTTCTTGACCAGGGCCGTCGAGGCCGTATCGGTGCTGACCGGATTCTCCTTCAGAAACTCATCGTACTGCTGGAGGCTCATGGAGAGCATGCTCGACGGCGGGACGAGGCTGAACTGGGTCCTCCCCGTGATGGGGACCGTGCTGCACGCCATAATCACGAGAAGAATGCCCGGAAGACAAAGAATGGGTTTCGCCCGATATTTCATACTGCGGATCCCCCGTTCCTGGCCGCCTGCGCCGTCTGCACAGCCGGAGTATCGTTTACTTCTCCCGCGGGTACGGCCACGCCATGATGCCGCCTTCCATTACCTTCACGTTCTTCCAGCCGTTTGCCTCAAGAACGAGCGCCGCTTCATACCCTCTGAGAGATATCTTGCAGAAGCAGATGATCTCCCGTTCCTTGTCTTCGGGGATTTCATGCAGCCTCTTGCGCAGGGCGCCGAGGGGGATCAGGGCCTCCCCGATGCCCAGGCGCACCTCCTCATACTCGTCCGGACCCCTG
Organism: Deltaproteobacteria bacterium; assembly: GCA_016934695.1. The sequence continues at coordinate 1,879 of JAFGSH010000049.1, read as the reverse complement.
ACATCCAGGATGAAGGGGGTCTCACGGTCTTCCAGTTTCTTTTTGACCTGCACCACCGATATGCCCTTCATTCTCCCCTTCATCTTGTTCTGCATGATGTGGGCTGTCGCAATGAAATGATCGATGGCGAGTGAAAAGGGAGGTGCGTAGGGGAGATCGGCATTCACGATATCCTCAATACAGAGATTTCCCTGGATGGCCATCGCCCACTGGGCGATCTGCTTGCTCACGTTCCCCGGGCCGATACATTGCGCCCCGAGAATCTTTCCGGTCTTCCGGTCGGCAACCAACTTGGTGACCAGGAGCTGTCCCTCCATAAAACCGGGTTTGTCGGGACTCGCGTTGACCACCGTGATGATATCCTTGTAGCCCAGCTTGTTCGCCGTTGTTTCGGAGAGGCCGGTGGAACCCGCCGCAAAATCGAAGACCTTGCATATCCCCGTCTGGATGGTCCCCGGGAAGATGGCGCTGTTTCCCGCCGCCGCGTTCTCTCCCGCCACGCGCCCCTGCAGGTTGGCGAGGTCCCCATAGGGGGCCAGGACCTTTCTCCCTGTTATCCGGTTGAGAGATTCGACGCAGTCCCCCACGGCGTAGATATTTTCATCGGAGGTCTGCATGTATTCATTGACCTCGATTCCACCCAGATCGCCTATCTTCAGTCCCGCCTCCTTCGCCAGACGCACGTTGGGGGTCACTCCAATGGCGACCACGGCCAGCTCGCAGTCCAGTTCGGCCCCGTTCCGGAGCTTTACGCCGGTCAGCTTCCCGCCCTCTCCCAGGAATTCGATGATCCCGTTGTCGGTAATCACATTCGCCGATTTGTCCCGCACGTGGTTTTCGACCAGCTTGGCGAGCTCCCAGTCGAGAAAAGTCAGGAGCTGTGGCAACAATTCGATGACCGTGATATCGATCCCCGCCAGCTGGAGGGCCTCGCAGGTCTCGATCCCGATCAGTCCGCCCCCGATAACGACGGCCTTCTTGATCTTCCCCTCGTCGCGCACCCTGCGGAGAAAATCGGCGTCCTGCATCGACTGGAGCGTGGTGACGCCGTCGAGGTCGGTCCCCGGGATGGGGGGCATCTTGGGAACGGCGCCCGTGGCGATGACGAGCTTGTCGTATGCGAGTTGTTCCTTTTCGCCCGTCAGTAAATTCGTGCAGGAAACGGTCTTGGCCTTCCGGTCAATCGCCGTCACCTCGGTGCTCGTCCTTGCCTCGATCCCCTTCGCATTGAGATAGTAGAGGGGATCCCGTGTTACCCCCGTCGGCGTGCACAGGAGCATATTTCGGTCGTCAAAATAACCGCCGACATAGTACGGATATCCACAGGAGGCCATGGAAAGATCGGGGGCCTTCTGCAGGATAACGATATCGGCATGGTAGTCAAGTCTCCGCGCCTTGGCGGCTGCCTTGGGACCTGCGGCGGAACCGCCGATTACAATAATTCTTTTCCCATGCGCCATACCGAGATACCTCCCCAGTTATATATTAATGTGGCACGAGTATACCCGCTCACGCCGGGCAGGTCAAGCGTCCCCACCCCCCCAGGGTCCGATACGATAGGGGACACAAAAACCCACTCAGGATGGTGATCAGATGAAGGTGGTGCTCACAATCATCGAGATCGACGAAGAGCTGTGTGGGGGGCGCAGGAAGCGTGTCCGCGGGGATGCCCCATCGTGGCGTTGCAGGCCGCTGAGCGGGAGACGGACGCATTTTACAAAGAGTAATGGATTAATATCTTAGCTGTGAGAAAGTCGACCGTTGTTTACAGTTTTTCGGGGTAAAAATATTGAATCAGTTTTTCCTCCGGGGTCAGGCCGCCAATTCCTTTATGGGGTTTAACTCCGTTATAGTAGTTGATGAACCGTCGTAATTCGTT
>JAFGSH010000048.1 GCA_016934695.1 Deltaproteobacteria bacterium | reverse complement strand
TTGATCTTGATGCTGATCGTCCGCCCTCTTACCCCTGCTCCTCTCAACTCTCGAGCGACCCTCTCGGCCTGACCCAGGACATACCGCTTGAGAAGCCCTCTGTCGTCGGTGTCCGCGGGAAGCGTCTCCTCCGCGCTGACCGATTTCATCTCCGTCACCGGGGTTACGGCCGACCGGTCGATCCCACGGGCGAACTCGGCGAGCCGGTGGCCGAACGTACCGAGCCTTCGCATCATAACTTCTTCGGGGTATCGTTTCACATCACCGAGGGCACTGATCCCCATCAGTCTGAGTCGCTCCTGGGTGTTCTTCCCGACGCCGGGAACCTTGTGGATCGGGAGAGATTCGATAAAGCGGTCGACGGTCTCAGGTGCAATGATGGTGAGCCCGTCCGGTTTATCCATATCGGATGCGATCTTCGCCAGAAACTTGTTCGGCGCACCCCCCAGCGAGCAGGTGAGCCCCACCTCCTCCTTGATCTTCAGTTTGATACGGAGGGCGATCTCCTCAACGCCGCCGAAGAGCCGCTCGCAGCCGGTCACATCGACGTAGGCCTCGTCGATCGAGATCGGCTCGACCAGGGGGGAAAATTCGCGCAAGATATCCATAATCCGGGCAGACAGCTCCCGGTAGCGGGACATCCGGGGCGGCAGGAAGATCGCACCGGGGCATCTCCTCCGTGCCTGAAATATCGGCATGGCGGAATGAACGCCGAACTTCCGCGCCTCGTAGTTCGCCGCGGAGACGACCCCCCGTTCGGACTGCCCCCCCACGATGACGCACCGGCCCTTCAGTGCCGGGTTGTCCAGCTCCTCGACGGAGGCGTAGAAGGCGTCCATATCCATGTGGAGGATCATACGATCAAAGCGGGCCTTTCACAGAGGGATATTTGAGGACCGTCACAGACGGCAGTACTCTGTATAATCCTTTTTTTTCCTGTAGTCTATGCCAATCCCGAGGGATGACCGGGAGGGGATGAGCTGACGGTCCAGCGGGGACGCGGTCCCATCTTCAGTATCAGCACAATGGCCAGGAGGAGAAGAACAGAGAAGCCGAGCCACACCAACCGGTAATCCCTCCACATGTCAAAGGCCCAACCGGTCAGTGTGGGGCCGATGATCCCGCCTGCCGCGGCAAACCCCATCATGACCCCCATCCTCGTACCGAAGGTACGCGCGTCGTAATACTCCCTGAGGATCGTCCCGCGCAGGACGGAGATCCCGCCGAATCCGGCGGGGAATGAGAGAAAAAAGAGGATGAGTCCCGGTTTCGCATGCACGAAGTTCAGTGCGAAGACCCCGAGGGCCATGAGGGAAAAAGCCAGTGAGGTGACGTACCGTTTGTCGAACAGATCTCCCAGCCACCCGAAGGCGAACCGCCCGGCAATGCTGATCAGCGGTATCGCGGCGGCTATGACGCCGGCGGTCGAACGGCCGATCCCCATGGTGCTCAGGTGGGGCATGATGTGAATCACCACCGAGGCGAGAACCATAAACCGCAGACCCTCGGCGAGATTGAGCAGGAGAAGTGACCTCTCCCTCAGCACGTCCCACAGCTTGACGGCCGCTCCCTCGCCTCTATCGCGGGGGATGGTCGGATCGGCAGGAGACACGCCGTCGGGAAGACAGCCGTACTGCTCAGGAGAATCGCGGACGACCAGTGCCAGCGGTATGCCGAACACCCACATCCCCAGTCCCAGGATAACCAGGGCCGTCCTCCAGCCGCAGGCATCGACGAGCCAGACGATCAGGGGAAGCATCAGGCCGCTGGCCCCGAACCCCGCCGACATGATGCCGAGGGCCTTGCCGATATTCTTCCGGAACCACTGCGCAATGGCGGTCATGGTGACCACGCTGGTGCACCCGCCGCCCCCGAAGGCGATGAGGACCATGGCGCCGTAAAACATGAGGAGTGATCGGGTGAAACTCATCAGGATGAGGCCGGAACCCACGGTGATCGTACCGGCGATGAGGAGTTTCCGCGAGCCGAACCGGTCGACAAGAGCCCCGATCAACGGAGAGAGGATCCCCATCTCGAGACCCCGGAGGCTCGACGCGAATGAAACCTGGGTGTAGCTCCAGCCGAATTCCCTGACCAGCGGTTCAAAAAAAACGGTGAAACCGTAGAAGATCACACTGCTTACATAGAAGGCGATGAAGAAGCAGGCTCCGACGATCCACCACCCGTAAAAGATTTGCAAGCCCATATGTTTCCTACAAAGACGTCCCCTGCCGCGGGTGGTTCAGGAACCGCCGTGAGAATCCCGGCCCCGGGAGTATCCCGACGAAATGGCCTGTGCCTCTCTTCATCGCTGATTGCGACCGCCCATGATGATGGTGGCGTCAACGGCCGTGGGCACCCCCCCGGAGACCGCAAGGGGGTTGATGTCCACCTGCTCGATCTCTTCGCATGACGCGCCGAGAGCACCCAGGCTGACAAGAAGATCGATCACCAGATCTTCCTGTAGCGGTGGCATTCCCCGAAAGCCTCCGAAAAGCTTGGCACCCCTGATGCGATGGATAAGGGCGGCGGCTTCACCCCTGTCGAGGGGGGCGAGGGCGAAGGCGACATCCCTCTCGATCTCCGAGAAGATCCCGCCCAGACCGAACATGACGCAGGGGCCGAACTGAGCGTCACGGAGGAAGCCGGCAATCAACTCATAGTCGGCCTTCACCTGCCTCTGGATCACGATCCGGCCACGGTCCTTCATGATTCGTTGCAGGTCTGCAAAGCTATCCTGGAGATCGGCCGGTGTGACGATCCCCAGGCGAACGAGACCCGCCTCGGTCTTGTGCACCCGGCCTGGGATGAGCCCCTTCAGGACAACCGGGAACCCCAGGGCGACCGCGGCATCTTCGGCTTCTGCGATTGTAGAGACGATCCGCTCCTCGACCACGGGGACGCCACATGTCCCGAGAAGCTGTTTGCCCGCATACTCGTCCCAGATCCGCTCACCTCTCCCCACCCGCAAGAGGCCTGAAATTTCAGGAGAGAGATCCCCTGTGTTCTCGACTTTTCTTATACCCCCATCCGTCCGACGACGGTACCGCGACGCGGCGGCAAGGCACTCGACGGCCCGTGACAGCTCCCCGTGAACGGGGATCCCGCATTTTTGCGCCTCCTGTCGGAACATCCTGGCCCCCTCGCGGCGCCCGATTACCCACATGATTACCGTCTTCCCCTCCCTGTCGGCGATCTCCTTCATCTCCTGCATCCCCTGAAAATTCCGGTACAAACCGGCAAAGTAGTGCATAAAGATCACATCCACCTGGGGATCTTTGACGACAGCCTCGAAGGCGCCGGCAAAGGCCGGAAGGGGACCCTTCAGGCCGAAGGCGGGAAAGAGATCGACGGGATTCGCAGGGGGAAGCCAGTCGGGGAAGATTGCGGCGAGCTCTCGTTTCGTCTCAAGGGAAAACTGGGCAACCTTTAAACCCTGTTCTTCGAGAAGATCACAGGAGAGGATTCCGGCACCGCCGCTGAAGGTCAGAATCGCCGTACGGCAGTGGGGAGGGGTTTGGGGGATCATCGCCAGGGCCCGGGCCAATTCCATCATCTGTTGAAAGTCGTGCGCAATCGTCACGCCGGCCAGACCAAGCACACTGTCCTGAAGCCGTGTATCCCCCGCCAGGCTTGACGTATGACTGAGGGCGGCCTGCGCCCCGGCGGAGCTCTTCCCCCCTTTCAGGACAACGATCGGCTTGGACGATCGGGATGCAATCTCCACGAATCGCCGCCCCCGTGGAATCGACTCGAGATACAGGGCGATCGCGTCGGTTTCGGGGTCGCCGATGAGGTATCCAAGGAGATCACACTCATCCACATCCGATTTGTTCCCAATGGAACAGGCCTTTCCCACACCGATGGAGCGCTCGCTCATCAGGTCCGCCAGGAATCCAGCGGAGAGCATCCCGCTCTGGACGATCAGTGAAATCCTCCCCGGGATCAGACCGTCTTCGTAGACCTTGGGGTGCAT
>JAFGSH010000047.1 GCA_016934695.1 Deltaproteobacteria bacterium | reverse complement strand
CCGATCCAGAACGCGTCCACCACGTTGAACAGCGCCATGACGAGCATTGCCACCACGGACGGCAGACTCATCTTGAGGAGGAGGGTTCCGATAGGATCCTTGCCCAGGTCGAGCATATTTTTTTCTTTATCTGTCTTCATATGGTATGTAGTAATAGCTCTCGGTTGAAGGAGTTGCAGGGGAATCAGGCACGGCCGATCGGGTTCCTAGGCCATTTCATACACCCAAAAAGGTGATTAGTAAACAGATGGAGAGGGAAGGGTACAATCTTATCGTCATACTGGGACCGACCGCGACCGGAAAAACGCGGCTGGCCGCCCGTCTCGCGAAGGAGCGCGGTTCGGAGGTAATCTCCGCCGATTCGCGCCAGGTATACCGGGGAATGGACCTGGGAACGGGGAAGGATCTCTCCGAATTTCTCGTGGATGGTGTCGCGGTTCCCTGCCACCTGATCGATATTGTCGATGCCGAGCATGAGTTCAACCTCTTCGAGTACCAGCGGCTCTTCTACCGCTGTTTTGCCGGGCTTTCGGGGCGGGGGATCGTCCCGATCATGGTGGGCGGAACGGGACTGTATATCGAAGCGGTGGTCAGGGGGTACACCATGCTCGAGGTCCCGGAAGACCCCTCCCTGCGCGAGGAACTGGGCGCGATGGATATGGACGCCCTGCGTGAGCGTCTCCTGAAGAGCAATCCAGCCCTGCACAACACGACGGACACGCAGGACCGGGATAGGCTCGTCCGCGCCATCGAGATCGCCGAGTACACGAAGGACCGTGAAGGCGTCGATGAACCGGAACAGCCAATCATACGGCCCTTTGTCACCGGTATCCGCTGTGAGAGGGCCATCCTCCGCGAGAGGATCACCGAACGTCTGAGGCAGCGCGTCGACGAAGGGATGATCGAAGAGGTCAGAAGATTGCACGACCAGGGGGTGAGCTGGGAGAGGCTGGACTCCTTCGGCCTGGAGTACCGGTACCTGGGGCGCTACCTCCAGGGCGAGATGGACCGCGATGAGATGATCGGTCGGCTGGGCACGCGGATACACCAGTTCGCCAAGAGACAGATGACCTGGTTCAGGCGGATGGAGCGGCGGGGAGTGGTCATTCACTGGATAGAGGCAGGCGATTACGATTCGCTCAAGGCGCTGATCGAGGAGCATGTCGGATGATCGTCCCCGGAGGCATTCAGAAGTATCTGGCACACTACTCCGTCGGCGACAAGTGGCGCATCGCTTCCGGATCACTGGAGGGGATCGACAACGCCGTCGTGATCCCCGCTCTTGCCGAATCGGGGCACCTCTTCACCACCCTCGCCACTCTTTCGAAGAATCCCCGGACCGAGCTTATGCGCACGCTGGTTATCTGCGTCATAAACAACGGCGGCATGGATACCGTGCCGGCGGATGACGTTGCCGACAACCGGGAGACACTGAAAGGGCTGCGCGAGCTCGTCAATCTGGGCAGGGGCGGCCTGCGGATCGGGTATGTCGACGCCTCCTCGCCGGGGCTGGAGATGCCGGACAGGAGCGCCGGCGTGGGCCTTGCGCGAAAGATCGGCCTGGACCTCGCCCTGAGAATCTTCGATTACGGAAGCAAAAGACCCAGACTTCTCTTCTCGCTGGATGCCGACACGCTGGTGGAGAATACCTATCTTTCCGCCGTCCGGGAGGCCTTCGAACGGGAGAAAATCACCTCGTCCGTGATCGCCTTCGCGCATCAGAACGCGGGCCGGACCGAGGAACAGGCCGCCATCTGCTGTTACGAACTGTTCCTCCGCTACTACGTTCTCGGTCTGCGGTACGCCGGATCGCCCTACGCCTTCCACTCTATCGGCTCCACGATGGTATGCACCGCCGGGGCATACGCGGCCGTGAGAGGGATGAACAAGAGGCGGGCGGGAGAGGACTTCTACTTCCTCGATAAGCTCGCGAAGACCGGGATGATGGGAAGGATAAACACCACGACCGTCCACCCCTCCGCAAGAGCGTCCGGCCGCGTCCCCTTCGGGACGGGCAAGCGGATCATCCGCTTCACCGGGGGAGGGGAGAGCGAGTACGCCCTGTATGATCCCCGCTCCTTCGCCGTCCTCAAGGAGTGGCTGGACTATATGTCATCCTGCCGGGAGACGGACCCGGAGGCGATACTGGTCCATGCCGGGAAGATGCACCCCTCCCTGGAGAGATTCCTTCGCGCCCGCCGCTTCGGCGAGGCATGGCCCCGCCTCATTCAGAACAGCGGCGACGAGGCCCACCTCCACAGCCACTTTTCCCGCTGGTTCGACGGATTCGAGACATTCAAACTGGTCCGCCACCTGACAAACGACAGCCTCCCCCCCGTCGACATGTTCACGGCCCTGGGGCGCCTCATGGAGATGGTGGGGGAGCGGCTTCCCGTCGCGGTCGACCCTGGCTCCGTTCCGCCCCTTCAAGACCAGATGGAGATCATCGAGCATCTCAGGAAAATAGATGATAACGGAATGAAATATCATGAGAATTGTCGAACTTGATAGGGAGAACTACCGCGAGATCGAAGGGTTGTGGAGGCAGTTGAATGTTCACCACGGGGGGGTCCAAAAACTTCAAGGACCACTTTGCCTCACTTACCTTCGAGAAGAGAATGCAGGCGGTCTTTCGCAAGGATCATTTCGCGATATTCGCCGACGCCGACGGTGCCGGATACGGGGGCTATTGTATCGCCAGCGTGGAAAAGAACCGGGGCGAGGTCGATTCGCTCTTTGTCAATCCCGCCTGTCGTAAGAAGGGCGTCGGGGCAGGGCTCATGCGGGTGGCCCTGGAGTGGCTTGACGGGAAGGGGTGCGCGGAAATATACCTGTCCGTGGCGGAAGGAAACGAATCCGTCCTCGAATACTACAAGCAGTTCGGCTTCTATAAACGATTTGACCTCCTGGAGAGGAAAAGACATGACAACGGCCTGTACGGGCTCAGCCCCCTTGCCGTTTTACTTCTTGAAAGTCTCGTCGTAATATTCCTTGACAGAATAGCATAATGGAGTTAATGCTTTAGCGTATTTTTGATCTTGAACGTAGTGTGTTCGCTCGTGATTAGCTGTAATCAAGAAGGAGGTCTGGTTATCCAAAGCCCCGTTTCTCAAAACGAAAGACAGGGCTTTTGTCTCTTTGGATAGTTTGCACAACCACTCCGGTCTCCCTGGTCTACAAATATTCTGGTTTCCCTATGCTACAAAAATAGCCGCTGTCATTTTGATACAAGAGACAACATGAACATCGATAATGCGGGTGCTTCGTCATGGTGTTTTTTGTGCTTGTATTTTATGCGCACCTATTGTAATCGAAGCAACGAATTAACCTTTGGAACACAGGTTTCGGGTGCATAAGATGAACATGGACACTACAAGGGCCTTGGTCGTTGTTCAGTCCGGCGGCAGATACCTTCCCCCGGTTGAGCCCTCCAGAATTCTTCGGATCCAGAATAATCTTCCCGTTCATAAACACCCAGTTCCGGGTTATCTGAGCGGGTATGCCCCGCAAAGCAAGTCCAGCCATGGCAGTGACGGCAGTTCAGCTCCTACCAAAGGCGTTTACATCGATATATACGTGTAACCCGCGCGACTCCATCTTTCCGGTACTGTATATTCCAGTCATCATCCCGGCGCTTTTTCTGTTCCCATTCGATACGGCTTTGCCCTGATCGAACAGGGCAAGGCATTCGAGAAGTTCCGACGAGAGCCTCACGGCAATATTCCTTGACAAGACATCATAATGAAGTTACTTGTCCGGCGTATTGTATCGATCTTGAACGCATCATATATGCTGAGGAAAACAAAGATGAAAAATCTATATATTGGCGTGGCGCTCCTGTTTTTTGTCCTTTCTTTCAGCTCCATTGCAATGGGTCAGCACGGCAGAGGAACGGCATCTGCTGATACCCATCCGCAAGATACGTCCTCCGGGCAAAGTGAAAAAGCTGATACAGCCATGAATCAGGGAAATGGCGAAGCTGAGCGTGCTCAAGCCGATAAGCATTACTATGGCAAAGGCGCTACTCAAGACTTCGCGGAGGCTTACAAATTGTACCTGAAAGCGGCCGAAAAGGGGAACGTTGCCTCTCAGAGCATGCTGGGGTTTTTGCATTATTATGGCCAGGGCGTCTCCCAGGACTACAAGAAGGCTGCAGAGTGGCACCGGAAGGCAGCCGAAAAGGGGAATGCCGCCTCTCAGGGTATGCTGGGCCTGGCGTATTATTTTGGCGAAGGCGTCTCCCAGGATTACAAAAAGGCCGCGGAGTGGTACCGAAAGGCAGCCGGGCAGGGGGATGCTCTCTCCCTGGGCATGCTGGGGATCATGTATGACAAAGGCCAGGGAGTCTCACAGGACTACAAGAAGGCTGCCGAGTGGTACCGAAAGGCAGTAGAACAGGGAGAAACCTCGTTTCAAGTCTTTTTAGACAAAGTCCTGGAGAAGATAAAGTAGCAGAGATGCATCTTTCGATTGGGAGACCCGCCATTATTACCGCTTGAAACCCTCACGGTAATATTCCTTGACAAGATACTGTAACGGAGTTAGTGCTTTAGCATATTTTTGATCTCTAACGTATCATACACGCCTGTGAACAGCTGTAATAACCGCGGAGTGGATTATGGCCTGATCATCCAAAGCCCTGTTTCTCACAAAGAGAGATGGGGCTTTTGTTTTTTGTAGACGGCTTAGATTAATATTGCGATTGTCAGGACGGGGAAAGGGGTGTTATGCCGCTTCTGTATAACACTCCCTCATAAATTCTCCTGATTAATTCCCCGGCTCTGCCGGGGGACTCTCAGAGTTTGACAATTTCGGGAATACAAGAAAGCCTTCCGGCCGT
>JAFGSH010000046.1 GCA_016934695.1 Deltaproteobacteria bacterium | reverse complement strand
GATCAGGCAGTTGCTGGAGGACGTCAAAAAGGGGAAGGTGTCGACCGACACCGCGGCTGAGATGCTGAAGGATCTGCCCTTCACGGATCTGGGCTTCGCGAAGATAGACAACCACCGCGAGATCAGGACCGGCTGCCCCGAGGTCATCTACTGCGCGGGGAAGACGGAGGAGCAGGTGGCCGCCATCATCGGCGAGATGCTGAAAAAGGGGAACAACATCCTGGCGACCAAGGCCGCGAGAGAGGCCTACGAGGCGGTCAAGGCCCTCTGCCCGGAGGCGGAATACCACGCCGTTCCCGGCATCATCACGGTCAGGAGGAAGGAGATCACGCCCACGGACACCTACATCGCCGTCGTGACGGCGGGGACGTCGGACATCCCGGTGGCGGAGGAGGCGGCCGTAACGGCGGAGATGCTGGGAAACCGGGTGGAGCGGGTCTTCGACGTGGGGGTCGCGGGGATTCACCGGCTCTTTGCCAGCCTGGATATCATCACGAAGGCAAAGGTGGTGATAGCGGTAGCCGGTATGGAGGGAGCCCTGGCGAGCATTATCGGCGGCCTCGTCGACAAGCCAGTCATAGCCGTCCCCACCAGCGTGGGTTACGGGGCGAGCTTCGGAGGGCTGTCCGCCCTCCTGGCAATGCTGAACAGCTGCGCCTGCGGGACGGCGGTCGTGAACATCGACAACGGCTTCGGCGCGGGATACCTGGCCGGCATGATCAACAGACTGGAGTGATTCCCGCCCCGGCACAGAGGCGGCCGGTTCGCGCCTCTACCGGTTATTGGGACAGACCTTGAGGCACTCGTCGCAGTCGAGCCAGTAGTCGTACCCGGCGGTGTTGATGACCCGTTCGATGTGCCGCAGTCCCTCGGCGTCCTTGAGAGCCAGCGGATAGATGGCATGCTTGATCGTGTGGGCCATGCAGGTCATCTTCCGGAACGTCCCGTCGGACGCAAAGGCCCCGGCCGGGCAGATCTTCTGGCAGGCATGGCACTTCGGGGGACAGGGGTCCTCGTCGATGACCGGGTCGCCGGGGAGCTCGGCGTCCGTCACCACCGCCGCCAGACGCAGGCGCGAGCCGTAAGTCGGGTGATACATCTGACCGCTGCGGCCGAAGGCCCCCAGGCCGGCGCGGACGGCGGCATGTTTGAGCGAAAGGATCCCCCACGGCTCGAACTCGTGGAAGACCATGGGGGCGTAGCTGGGCACCATGACGGCCCTGAAGGGACCCTGCGATTCGATGAGGTTGCACAGCCCCAGGCTGATCTCGTCGAGCCGGCGGTAGACGGTGTGGTAGGAGCGGTGCAGGGCGTGCAGATTGTAGTCTGGCGATTCGAGGACGCCGCGCGGTATCTCGATCCCGAAGACGACCACCGTTTTCGCCCCCTTGCAGACACCGGACGGGTGGTGCCTCTCAGGGGCGTCGGCAAAGCGTTCCACCGGCGCGAACCCGACCGCCGACACGCGATCGTCCAGATAGCGGATAATCGATTCCTTCAGGCTGCCGTTCATGTCTCCCCCTGTCTAGCACATGAATAATAAGTAGACGAACTATATCGGAACGTGGTACCCCGTCAAGAAAAACCTGCCGCCCGGACGGCTGAAGGCATCCCGGCGCCGGGAGAAAGGAAGGTCGAGATGAAAACACTGCGTACCCCCGATGAACGATTCCGCGACCTGCCGGGGTTCGATTTCCGGCCGAACTATCTCCAGACCCCCGACGGCGAGGGGGGGTCGCTCCGGGTGCACTACCTGGACGAGGGGCCGCGCATGGCCGAACCGGTCCTCCTCATGCACGGCGAACCGAGCTGGTGCTACCTCTACCGGACGATGATCCCCGTCTTCACCGCCGCGGGGTACCGGGCCGTCGCCCCCGACCTGGTGGGATTCGGGCGCTCGGACAAGCCCGCACAGCTCGACGATTACACCTACCAGCGGCATGTCGACTGGATGCAGGCCCTGCTCGAGCACCTGGACCTGACCGGCATCACGCTGGTCTGCCAGGACTGGGGCGGCCTGATCGGCCTGCGCCTCGTGGCCGGCCATCCCGAACGCTTCGCCCGCGTGGTGGTGGCGAACACGGGGCTCCCCACGGGCGATCATCCCATGTCGGAGGCCTTTTCGGCCTGGCGCGAATACTCGCGGACCGCCCCCGAGTTTCACGTGGGCGGCATCATCAAGGGGGCCTGTGTGAACCCGCTCTCCGACGCGGTCATCGCCGCCTACGACGCCCCCTTCCCCGACGACACATACAAGGCGGGGGCCCGCGTCTTCCCGTCTCTGGTCCCCATCACCCCCGACGATCCGGCCGCCGAGGCCAACCGCCGGGCGTGGGAGGTCCTGTCGCGCTTCGAGAAGCCCTTCCTCACCGCCTTCAGCGACGGCGACCCGATCACCCGCGGCGGCGACAGGGTCTTCCTCAAGCTGATCCCGGGAACCCGGAACCAGCCGCACACCACCATCAAAGGCGGCGGCCACTTCCTGCAGGAAGACCAGGGAGAACAGTTCGCCCGCGTCGTCGTCGATTTCATGGAGAGCAGCTGACCGGCGGCTAAAGGACACGGCGGCCGCACGTACGGCTTGATATACCGAGGAACCGCTATTACTATCCACACTCCGGGGGGAACACGATCATGAAAAAGAACTGCGTCATCCTGTGTGCGCTCGTCATGGCCATCGTGATGGGGGGGACAAGCTGGGCGGACGGCCGGAAAGCCGCGCCGACCGGGGAGCAGGCATATCAGACGGGCATGGAGGCCTACGTATACGCCTACCCCCTGGTCCTGATGGAGATGACCAAGCGGGTAATCCTCAACCGGGGAACGCCCCTCAACCGGTTCACCCACGCACCGATGTTCCCGCCGCCGGCGTGGAGGGTCGTCGTTCGACCGAACGTAGACACCCTCTACTCCAGTGCGTGGCTCGATCTTTCCCGTGAACCGGTCATCCTCTCCGTCCCCGATACCGGGGGACGGTACTACCTGCTCCAGATGCTCGACGCGTGGACCGAGACATTCTCCGTCCCCGGCACACGGACCACCGGAACGGAGGCGGGCCATTTTGCCGTCGCCGGCCCCGGCTGGGAGGGAACGCTGCCCGAAGGCGTGCGGGAGATCAAGGCCCCGACGAACATGGTCTGGATCATCGGACGCACCCAGACCAACGGCCCTTCCGACTACGCGAACGTCCACACGATCCAGAACGGATTCAAACTGACCCCGCTCGGCGACTGGGGAAAGGAGGCCGCCCCGGCGGCGGCGCCTCCCCTCCGTCCGCCGACTCCCTCGAACACAACCCCGCCGGAGCAGGTGGCCGGGATGGACGTGGCGGTCTTCTTTGCGACCTTCGTCGAACTGATGAAGACGAACCCGCCCCACGATGCAGACGCCCCGCTCCTGGTCCGGTTGCAGGCGATCGGGATCGAAGCGGGAAAGGATTTCGATGCGGATAGCCTCCCGCCCGCGATCATCGAGGAACTGGAACGTGCGGTCAGGGACGCCCCCGATCTGCTCGTGTCCGCCGTCATGAAAAACCGCGTGGCCACCAACGGCTGGTCTTTCCTGGTCACGACGGGGGCATACGGAACGGCATATCAGGATCGGGCGGCCGTCGCCCGGTTCGGCCTGGGGGCGCTCACGCCGAAGGACGCGATCTATCTCCAGGCCCAGGCAGATCAGGAGGGCCGGGAACTCACGGGAAGCAGCCGGTACGTCCTCCACTTCGACAAGGGTGCCCTGCCGCCGGTGCGGGCCTTCTGGTCCGTGACGATGTACGACCCGGACGGCTTCTTCGTCCCCAACCCGATCAACCGCTACGCCATCGGTGACCGCGACAGGCTGTTTTTCAACGGGGACGGCTCCCTGGATATTTATCTCCAGCACGACGCGCCGGATAAAGAGAAGGTCTCCAACTGGCTCCCCGCCCCCGCAGGCTCGTTCAACCTGTCCATGCGGCTCTACTGGCCGAAACCGGAAGCCGCCGACGGGACATGGAAGCCGCCCGCGGTACGGCGGGTGGAATAGGAGGTTGCAGGTAACTTTCAAGCCGGTGTTGGCTTTATGAGCGTAGGTATCATCGGTGACCGTGAGCTATCGAGTGGATGCTATTGTGCGGCAGTTATTTGAGCAGTTGTTGTAACTCTTCTACTGTAAATGGAGGATTTCTTTTATGAAGCATGGCATGGCAATTGGGACAGACAGGCCGTAGATCTTTTACGGGATCAAGCTCATAATTGATGCCTACACTTGAAAGCAATTCAAGATGGTGAACGTGAATAAATTCCTTGCCTATTTCACCATAATGATCTTCAAATCTAAAACCACAAACGGAACAAGCTGCACCATATACGGCAACACAGTCTTTTTTGGCTCTAGGGTTTCTCTCATAAACATTCACGGAAATTCTTTTTGAGTTGCCCTCCCGATAGGTACCTACTGATGGATTTTCTTCTGGATAAACAATAACCTCTTTACCGCCCTTATCGACTTCTATTTGTTCATTGGGAACTATAAGTTCTGAGGTAGTTGCGAAGAAATTGTTGATTAGGTCTGTATCTTTTGGAGTTACCGTTCTAGAAAGCAATACTTGCTGAATTTTATTATCACCTTTCACTAGCCAATCTAAAAGGAACTTGTCAAAATCATTAGTTTTTCGGATATGTGGTTTAAGCTGCCTGATATACTTATCTGCCACGCTTTTCTGAGTGATGCCCCTTTTGATAGCCACTTGTTGAACCGCCTTTTTACGTAATGATGAAATCGGTTGATGTGATTGATTTTCTAGATATTTTTCTTTGACTTCTTCAAGAACCTCAAGCACCTGCTCAATTCTACTACTCATTGGGATACCCTCTTAAAAACTCGAGAAACCAGGGACGCTTCCTGTATTTCGCATGGAAATATCTGTAGTGTCACCTTATTTCGAAAACCGACAATCAGCCCCCCACCCCTCTCTGCCGATTCCCGTTGGCGAGGAGCGCGGTCACGCGGTCCCAGACGGCGTCGGTCTCCTGGTACACCGTCTCGACGACATCGTCGGGGAGCGCCTTCCGGTTGAATTTGTCCTGGAGGGAGTAGGCCATCCGCTCGAGGGGACTGTTCCGGTAGCCGAACTGGATCAGCCCCGTCCCGTACGCGACCAGGAAATTGTCGACCCCGAGCCGGTCCCACTGGAGGACATGGACGAGTTCGTGAAAATAGAGGCTCTCGATCCGGCAACGGCGGTTGACAAAGAAGGTGTCCTTGTACGTCACGCCTGCCGCGGGCATCCTCTCCACCCGCGCGAACTCCGGAAACCCCATGCGGCTCAGCGGGGGCAGCGGCACGGCCTCGGCGACGACCACCACCTTCGCCCTGCCCAGGAGATCGGGCGGAAAGACCTTCTCGAGCCGGGGCAGGGAAAGATCGCTCACGGGAACAGCCAGATCCCTGGTTTCTTCCAGGGTCTCTTCGATCCATTCCCGGACGGCAGACAGCGTGGCTTGATACTCATGCACGAGATCAGGTGAATTCATACCGTGTTCTTCTCCTCGTATCCGGGTTGAGCGGCAACCACCGGCGGCATATCAGGCGAGCAGAACAAAAAAGCCCTATCTCTCTCGTCCCGAGAAATAAGGCTTTTCGATGATCAGGCCATAATCCCCCCCTTGGTTACAGCCGTTCACAAGCATTCAAACGATAGAATTTACGAGTTTATTACCCCCTTTGTTTTCATATGTCAAGGAATAGTACGGCAATATGTGAAAAATTATCGGCGGTTACCGTTTCAGACGAGATTCCACGGCGCCGGCGCCTCTCGAGGGCCGCCTCTCCCCGCACATGCGAGGGGGTCAGGCCGCAGCCGGGGACCGGGATCGAGGGGACTATTTCCCATGGTTCGACTTGACAGGGGGTTTTTTTGACGCCCGGTTTCCGGCCTTGTCCTTGAACAGTGCCGAGAGTGCCCGGCCGGCCTTTTGCAGAAAATTATCCGTCTTCTGTTCCAGCCGGTCGAACTGTCTGAAGAGCTTCGCCGCTTCGTCTGTCAGGTACATGCCCTTTCCCTGGGCGCGTTCCACGAGTTTTATCCCCAGGCGCTCTTCGGAGGCCTTCACCCGCCCCCACGCCGCGCGGTACGACATGTTCAGCTTCTTCGCCGCGGCGTTCAGCGAATGCAATTCCTCGATGGCCTTGAACAGTTCGTAGCGGCCCGCGCCGAAGATCACCTTGCCGTCCTTTTCCAGCCAGATCTTGTGTTTGATTTCCATCGTCCCCCCCAAGTCGCCGACTTATTCAGAAACCCGATTCCGAAAAGTGCTTTTCTATCAAGTGATTATACGGAAAAGAGGCCTGTGAGTCAATGCAATAATGGCTGCGGCGCATGCAACGCGGCGCTGCCGGCGCGCCGGCAATTCTATCGACCGAACGGACACAAGGGGAACGTGCAGTTCGGGCATTCGAGACAGAAGGCGCCGCTCCCCAT
>JAFGSH010000045.1 GCA_016934695.1 Deltaproteobacteria bacterium | reverse complement strand
GTTGGTGCCGATGCTGAAGAAATCAACCTCCTCCGCCAGCCTCTCAGCGAGGATCACCGCGGAGGGAACCTCGATCATGATCCCTATCTTGATATCTTCATCAATGGGGACCCCGACAGACACCAGCTCTTCTTTCACTTCGTCGATGATCTTCCGGGCATCCAGGATCTCCTGCATCCCTGAAATCATGGGAAGCAGGATACCGGTATTGCCGTAAACACTGGCGCGCAGTATCGCCCTCAGCTGCACCTTGAAGAGCTCCACCTCCTGGAGGCAGAACCGTATGGCCCGCAGACCCATCACCGGGTTCATCTCCTCTGCCAGACCAGCATCGGATACGAACTTGTCCCCTCCCAGATCGAAGGTTCTGATGGTGGCCCACTTGATCCCCTCCCCCTCGACGACCTGCCTGTAATTCAAGAAGTGTTCCTCTTCGGTGGGAAGCTCCTTTCGGTTGATATACAGAAACTCCGTCCGGTACAGCCCCACGCCATTGGCCCCGTGAAAGACCGCCGAGGGGATCTCTTCGACAAATTCGATGTTCGCACCGACACCCACGCTATGATTATCAACCGTCACGGCGGGAAGGTGGGCGTCCTTGAGCATGTCCTCTTCCATCGCAAGGTAGTGGCGTTTTTTATCCTCATACCTTTTGATCACCTCCGGATCGGGGTTGACGATGACAACCCCCGCCGTCCCATCGACAATGATCAGGTCCCCGGCGCTCACCTCCGAGGTAACCTTCTCCAGACCGACAACCGCCGGGATCTCCAGTGACTTTGCCACGATCGCGGTATGAGAGGTCATGCCCCCCATATCCGTGGCAAAGCCCAGGATCCTGCGGGTCGCCATCTGGACCGTATCGGCCGGAGAGAGATCCCGTGCGACAATGACGACCTCTCCTTCGATGTCGGAGATCTTCTCGTGCGCCTTCCCGGACAGATTCCTCAATATCCTCTGCCCCACATATTCCAGGTCCCTGATGCGTTCCCTGAGGTAGGTGTCTTCCATCGCGTCAAAGACCTCCCGATGACCGGCAATTGTCATCTCCAACGCCCACTCGGCATTGACACGATGTTTCTCTATATTCTTTATGGTATTGCTCACCAGGGTCTTATCTTCGAGTATCATGATGTAGACATCGATCAGGAGCGGCCCGATCCCCTTGCGATCGCCGATCTCCTTCTTGATCTCCAACAATTCCTTCTTCGAATTCCTGAGGGCCTTCCTGAACCGCTTGATCTCCCGGGGGATAAAGCTGCCGTCATCCAACTTATAGAGCGTTTCTTTTACATCCTGATGATCCAAGGCATACGCGCGGCCAATCACGATGCCCGGAGACACCCCGATACCCTTCAGCGCGGCTATCATCTTCAGATCGCTTTCGCCCATTTACTCTTCTCCGAACTTGTCTTCGATGAGTTTTTCCAGCTCCCGCACGACACCATCCGCATCCGCACCCTCAGCCTCAACGGTAAGATGACCCCCCATGGGACAGGCAAGCGTCAGTATCTCGAGGATACTCCTGCCGTCGATCTTCTCACCATCCTTTGCAAGAAGCACCCGCGCATCATACCTGCCCAACACATCCACGATCTTGGCGGCTGCCCTCGCATGCAGTCCCAGCTTATTCTTCAGGGTGAATATCTTGACCCTTTTCATGCTCTACGCCACCGCCACAAAAAAGAGCGCCGTCCCGTACAGCAACGCGAGAGAGGATATCCCCCTGCGCAACACCCAGGAACAGAAGATGACAAGAAGGAGGGTTCCTCCTAGCGCGAAACCCCAGGGAAGCTCCCCGGGAGGAATGGTCGAATTGACGAAGATCGCTCCAAGGAGGGCCAGGAAAAAGGTTGTACACCACTTGAGTCTGCTGGTTTTGTAAGGCAGCGCCATCCTGCCGAGAAAACCAACGCCACCCTTCCGGTCGCGATATCCCTCAATGAATCCTCTCAGGCGAATCCATATATGGACGGAATTATAGAGCAACAGAAAAAAGAGGGGGGCAATGATCAACCCCTGGATGGCAAGGATGACGGCTGCCGACGACGAGAACGGCCTGAGCCCCCCCCAGAAAAAGGGGTCACCCACGGCGGCGTAAGGGGCCATCAGCGCCTCCTTGCGGCGCACGGCATCAAGACCGGCCGATTCTTCCTCCAATCGTGCCACGGAAGCTATGATCGCTCCCGTCAGGTACGGATGGGAACTGAACGGGCGGATATGCCGTTCCAGAAGCTCCGTTCCTTTGCCGGATCTGGCCAGGGGAATCAGGGAATAGGCAAATCCAATATCCTGCATCCCTCGAAAATTCCATGAAGACTGAATGGACAGGGACCTCAAGAATATTCCTGCCAGGTCACTCTTCTTCATTCTCCACGGCCCTCTTCCGTTCTTTGAAACCCCTCGCCCGCATACACCGTCCGGGGGCGTACTCGTGCCCGACGGGATAAAATGTACGTAACATGTTTAGCAGATTTGGTCAATATTATATGGTTTTTGCAAAACCATCCCCTCATTTTTTTGTTGACATGCCCTCTTTTATTTGTTAGGAAGCGCGCCAGTCTATTCGGAGCATTTGCAACGATCGGGCAATGCAGTATGACGGCCCGATTTTTTTTGTCCGACATATTTAATCACAAAAGGGGGTGATTCCTATGCTTTGCCAGACTGTGAAACAAGGTTACGAGTGCGTCTTTATGACTAAGAAAGGGTGCACCTTCAACGGAGGCAGCTGTCACCCGATCATTGAAAAATGCGAGGGCTGCAGCAGGTGCATTGATTATGCTTCCGTCACATATTGCAGCATGTACCCTGATCCCGCCGGGAAATGGGCCATGGGTGGATGCCCGTCAGCGACACATATCGTCAAGACTGCCAAGGAAACAGCCCACAAGATCAACCCATTGAAGGCCTCAAAAAGAGGATCACGCAGGTAACACTTTTCTGAAGCAAGACCCCTGTTACAGGCCGTGAAGGGTTCCATGGGTGAGGGTCTTGCCCGTACGGGTAGGTGCGCAAAAAGCCGGTCGACAAAACCGGCTTTTTCATGCACACCCTTCGGTGATCACCAGCGTACTCTAACCGATGATCTCTTTTATTTCCTGCAATCCTCTTTTGATGTCAGTGAGCCTGCCGTCCATGCTTACGGGAACGCTGTCTCCCCTGTCGGTGCGGGCCAGACGCTTCTTAGCGCCGGCTATGGTAAGCATCTCTTCGTACAACAGATTTTTGATCTCCACTAACCGCTCGACATCTTTTCTGCGGTAGAGACGCTGATCCGACTTCGTCCGTATCGGACGCACCGTCTTGAATTCCGACTCCCAGTACCTGACAACGTACGGCTCCACCCCCAGTATTCTCCCGACCTCACCGATACGGAAATAATTCTTGTCAGGGATAACCATGGCAGGAGACCCTTACACATCAGAGACGCGGCAGTCACTTGGGCGATCAGCTGTTGAGCGCCTTCTTCAACACCTGGCTCGATTTGAAGGTCAAAACCTTCCTGGCCGATATTTCGATCTCTCTACCGGTCTGCGGGTTTCTCCCCCTGCGGGCCTTCTTCTCCCTGATGCTCAATTTGCCGAACCCGGAGATCTTGACATCCTCACCTCCGGCAAGGGTATCCTTGATGATGTCAAATACCGACTCCACATAGCGTGCCGCATCACTTTTCGAGACACCGATCTTCTCATGCACGTTTCTTATGATATCAGCTTTTGTCATCTTTCCCTCCCTCGTCATGATATTTACATCTCCAGTCCTCTGATCTTTGCTCCCGTGTGTTTCACTATCGTCTCCACGAGTCGCCCATGGACCTTGTTGACCTCGCCGTCGGTTAAAGTCTTTGCGGCCGAGCGATAGGTAAATCTCACGGCCAGGCTTTTCACCCCCTGGGGGATTCCTTTGCCCTCATATACATCAAATATGTCTATATACTCAAGTAAATTCTCATTTTTCTCATGGACGAGTTCCAAGAGCCGTCCCCCTTCGACCCCCTTATCCACCACAAAGGCAACATCCCTCGAAACGGAAGGAAACTTCGGAATATTCCGGTAGAGAAAACCCTCGCGCACGAGGGGGAGTATCGCATGAAGATCGAGTTCGAAGACCACGGCCTTTTCCTTTATGTCCATCTTTTCAAGGACATCGGGATGGACATCGCCCAGGAATCCGATGGCCGCGCCGTCTGCCGTCACGCGGCACGATCTCCCGGGATGGAGAAAGGGGCGGTCGCAACCGGATGTAAACCTGACACCTTGAATCCTCAGGGCATCGAACAGCTTCTCCACGCACCCCTTCAGATCATAGAAATCGGCCTGTAGGTCTTCGTCGAAGTGCCACAGCCTGTCATAGCGAGTACCGCAGATAAGGCCTCCCACCTTTTCATCTTCTCGGGGCAGATCTTCCCCACAATCAATGAAGACCTTTCCCATCTCGAATATGCGCAGGTCGTGATTCCCGGCACTGATGTTTTTTCTCATCGTCGCCAGAAGCCCGTACACGAGGCCGGTCCTCATGACGGACATCTCCTCGGCGAGGGGATCTTCAAGTCCTATGAATCTCCGTCCCTCGTCACCCTCGCTCAAGCCGAGGATGTCCGCCGACAGGGGCGTGATAAAGCTGTAATTGATAACCTCCGAATAACCATATCCATTCAGCACTGTCCGGATCCTGCCCTGCAGCGTCCTCTTGCCGCTCGTGGCTACCGCTTCGGGTGTAAGGGCGGGCAGGGATGTGGGAATGCCTTCGTACCCGTGGATCCGCGCTATCTCCTCGGTGAGGTCGATCTCCCGGGTAATGTCGACTCGGAATGTGGGAGGTGTCACGAGATACCCTCCGCCCTCCTTTTCCCGCACCGCCATCTCGAGTCCCTCAAGGATATCTTTCATCTCCCCCGCATCAATCCGTGTACCCAGGATACCGTTCACCCGTTCGGGACGGAGGGGAATATCCCGCACCGCTTCGATCTTCCGGGGATACTCATCAATATGCCCCCTGCAGACCGAACCGCCCGACAGATCGGCTATCAACTGGGCCGCCCTGTCGAGGGCTCTGACCACGCCATCGGGATCGATCCCCCGCTCAAAACGAAAGGCCGCGTCCGTACCCATCCCCAGGGATCGGGACGATTTACGGATGGAGGAAGGATTGAAATAGGCGCTCTCCAAGAGGACCTCCGTTGTATCCTCCTCCACCTCGGAATCGAGTCCTCCCATGATTCCGGCAACCGCGACCGGTCCCACACCGTCACAGATCATGAGGGTGTCGGCGCTCAATGTCCGGACCTTTTCGTCCAGGGAGACGAACCGCTCCCCCTCCTCGGCACCTCTCACGACGATCCGTGCCTCTCTGAGAGACCGGAAGTTGAAGGCATGGAGGGGCTGACCGAGTTCCATCATGACGAAGTTCGTCACATCGACCACGTTGTTGATCGCGCGCAGACCTACTGCCTCGAGCCGCGTCCGCATCCATGCCGGGGAGGGCCGTATTTCGATATTCTGTATGAGGCGGGCGGCATACCGGGGACACAGGTCGGGATCGAGAATCGTCACGGAGGTCAGGTTGTGGATGTCGCCCCCCTTCTCCTCGAATGCTATGGCCGGGTACCGCACCCGTGTCCCCGTCCCGGCGGCGATCTCGCGAGCGATCCCGATCATGCTCAGGCAGTCGGCACGGTTGGGGGTGACGGATATCTCAAGCGCAACATCCTCAAGATCGAGGGCCGTGGCCAGGTCTTCGCCAAGGGGGAGGGTGTCGGGCAGGACCATGATCCCGGTCGCATCCTCGCCGATCCCCAACTCCTCTTCGGAGCAGAGCATCCCCTCGGACAGCTCCCCGCGCAACCGGGAGCTTTTTATCGTGTAGCCGCCCGGTATGGTCGCCCCCACCGTGGCGAGAGGGACAACATCGCCCGGATGGATGTTCCGGGCGCCGCACACCACGGGGAATGTCCGGTCACCCGTGGAAACTTCACACAGCGAGAGCTTGTCGGCGTTGGGATGGGGCCGTATGGACAGTATCCTGGAGACAACCACACCGGAGAAACCGGGGCTGACTTTTTCTATGGAATCGACCTCCAGGCCGGCCATCGTCAGTTTGCCGGCGATCTCTTCCGGGGTCAGATCCACATCAACATAATCCTTCAACCACTTGAGACTGACTAACATATATATGCACCAACTATCAGGCGGTTAGAACTGTTCGAGGAATCTCCGGTCGTTTTCGAAAAAGAGGCGGAGGTCCGATATGCCGTATTTGAGCATCGCGATCCTCTCGACACCGAGGCCGAAGGCAAAACCGGAGATATCTTCGGTGTCATAGTGAACGTTTTTGAATACTTCGGGATCAACCATCCCGCTTCCGAGGATCTCTATCCATCCGCTGTGTCCGCACAACCGGCAGCCGGAGCCTTTGCACATCACGCACTGTATATCGACCTCCGCGCTCGGTTCCGTAAAGGGAAAAAAGCTGGGACGAAATCTGAGCCGGGTCTCCTTCCCGAACATCTGCCGGAGGAAAAAGGTGAGAACGCCTTTCAGGTCTCCGAAGGTAATGCCCTTGTCAACCAAGAGCCCCTCGATCTGATGGAACATGGGGGTATGCGAGATGTCGGAATCGGGCCGGTATACCTTGCCCGGGGAGAGGATCCTCACGGGAGGCGATTGTTTCTCCATCGTCCTGATCTGGACGGGAGAGGTATGGGTGCGCAGGACAACCGTATCGGTTACGTAGAAGGTGTCGTGGACATCCCGCGCGGGATGGCCTTCGGGAATATTGAGGGCCTCGAAATTATAATAGGTCAACTCAACATCGGGGCCTTCCACCACGGAGAATCCGAGGGTTGCGAAGATGTCGCATATCTCGCCCTCCACCCGTGTGACGGGATGGATCTTGCCGTATCGCGTCCCTCTTCCGGGAAGGGTGACGTCGATCCGCTCCTCGCGCAGGGCCCTGCCTCTCGCATCGGACTCTACACCGGCCAGGGCCCGCTCTATCTTTTCCAGCAGGGATTTTTTTATGTCGTTGGAAAGCTTGCCGAAAAGTGGCTTCTCTTCGGGGGAAACATCCTTCAACCCCCGGAGGAGATCGGTCAGGAACCCTTTCCTGCCGAGATACCTCGTCCTGATACCAAGAAACTCCTCACGGGTTGCGGCTGAACGTATCTCTTCATCAGCCTTTCTCCGGAGTTCTTCGAGGGCTTCTTTCACGTACGCTACTCACCTTTCGCCATACCGACAATCTTCGCGAAGGCTCCGGGATCACTGACGGCAAGTTCCGCGAGTATCTTCCGGTCCAGATCGACCCCCGCATTCTT
This sequence comes from Deltaproteobacteria bacterium, assembly GCA_016934695.1. Next base: position 3,173 of record JAFGSH010000045.1, on the reverse strand, counting down.
CATCCCGCTTATCAGTCTGCTGTAAGAGATCCCGTTGGTACGGGCGGCGGCGTTGATCCTCGCGATCCAGAGTTTTCTGAAATCCCGTTTTCGTGCCCTGCGATCCCGGTAGGAGTATTTCATCGCCCTCTCAACGGCCTCGGTGGCCGTCCGGTACAGACGGCTCCGCGCCCCGAAGAACCCCTTGGCGAGCTTCAAGACCCCTCTTCTCTTTTTCCTGGCATGTATGCTTCTCTTCACCCGTGGCATAGATAATCTCCCTCAACCCGTTGCTACAGATAGGGAATCAACTTCTTGATCCCGTTCATATCTCTCTTATTAAGAAGTCCCGACTTTCTCAGGTTCCTTTTTCTCTTGCTCGTCTTCTTCGTCAGGATGTGGCTGGCATAGGCCTTGTTCCGCTTGATCTTTCCCGTCGCGGTCAGGCCGAATCTCTTCGCCGCTCCTCTGCGTGTCTTGATTTTCGGCATGCTTGTACTCCCGTTTCTATTATTAATACCCTTCACTTCTTCGGGGGAGCGACCACCATGATCATGTTTCTCCCCTCGCGCTTTGGGAACTGGTCAACGACACACGCCTCGCCCAGTCTGTCCTTTATGTCTTCCATCATACGCCTGCCCTGCTCAGCATAGACGATCTCCCGCCCCCTGAACATCATGGTTATCTTCACCTTGTTGTTCTGCTCGAGAAAGCGCTGGATGTGGCGAAGCTTGACCTGGAGGTCGTGTTCCTCTGTCTTGGGCCTGATGCGGATCTCCTTCAGCTGAACCACGCTCTGACTCTTTTTGGCACCATGAGTCTTCTTGCTCTGCTGATACATGTGCTTCCCGTAATCCATGATGCGGCACACCGGCGGTGCGGAATTGGGAGCCACTTCAACCAGATCGAGATCCGCTTTTTCAGCTTCCGCAAGGGCATCGGCAAGGGACAATATCCCCAACTGCTGCCCGTCAGAGCCGATCACCCGTACCTTGTCAACCCTGATCTCGTTGTTGGTTCTCAAGTGCTTAACTATGTGTCACCTCCTGAAATGTTTCAGAAAAGTAGAATTGTACCATATTTTCAAGCGTATCTGTCACACTTTTCGCGCACGATAGCAATAAAGTCATCGATACCCATTGAACCGAGATTCTTTCCACCATCCCGCTCCCGGGGCGAGACCGTGCCGGATTCCACCTCCCGGTCACCGATGACGAGCATGTACGGGACCTTCTGCATCTGCCCCTCGCGTATTTTATAGCCGAGCTTTTCGTTCCTGAAATCCCTCTCGCAGCGCACTCCCGCCTCGACAAGCCGTCCGTAGACCTCCTCGCCGTGCGGTATGTGTTTGTCGGTCACAGTCAGGATGGTCGCCTGGACGGGAGACAGCCAGACGGGAAAGGCCCCCGCATAATGTTCGATCAGGACCCCCATGAACCGCTCAATCGCCCCCAGAATAACCCTGTGAAGCATAACGGGCCGGTGTTTCTCTCCGTCCGCCCCGATGTACGACAGGTCGAATCTCTCGGGGAGGGTAAAATCACACTGAATCGTCGCGCACTGCCATTTCCTCCCGAGGGCATCCTTGAGTTTGAAGTCGATCTTGGGGCCGTAGAATGCGCCATCACCCTCATTGACATCGTACGGGATCTCATTGTCTCGAAGCGCCAGTCTCAGAGCGTCGGTTGCCAGATCCCAGTCCGCATCGGTGCCGATCGAGTCTCCCGGACGCGTGCTCAGTTCCACCTCGTACGGAAAACCGAAGACCCCCATGGCATAATCCACGAAGTCCGCGATTGCCCTGATCTCAGCGTTCAGCTGTTCGGGGGTGCACAGGATGTGGGCGTCATCCTGAGTGAACTGGCGCGCGCGCATGAGGCCGTGCAGGACACCGGTCTTCTCGTGCCGGTGGACGGTCCCCAGCTCAAAATACCGGAGGGGAAGATCCCGGTAGCTGCGTATCTTCGACTTGTATATCAGCATGTGCGCCAGGCAGTTCATCGGTTTGATGCCGTACGACTGCTCGTCCACCTCGGTAAAGTACATATTCTCGCGGTAGTGGTCGAAGTGACCGGATTTCTTCCACAGGTCAACCTTCAGGATCTGGGGCCCCATGACGATATCGTACCCGCGTTTCAGGTGTTCCTTTCGTTCCCAGTCCTCAATGAGTGTTCTCAGGAGGGCACCCTTCGGGTGAAATATCGCCAGACCCGGGCCCGCCTCATCGTTCATCTGGAAGAGGTCAAGCTCTTTCCCCAGTCTTCGGTGGTCCCGCCTTCTGGCCTCCTCGATGATCCTCAGATACTCATCCAACTCCTCCTGGGTGGCAAAACCGGTCCCGTAGATACGCTGGAGCATCTTGTTGGTTTCATCGCCTCGCCAGTATGCCCCCGCAACGTTCAGCAGTTTGAAGGCCTTGACCACCCCCGTCGACGGGATGTGCGGTCCCCGGCAGAGATCGACGAAGCTTCCCTGACTGTACAGGCTCACCCGGGTGACATCGTCGGGAAGATCATTGATCAGTTCCACCTTGTATGACTCGCCCCTCTCTTCGAAGAAAGAACCCGCCTCCCCCCGCGACACCTCCTTGCGGACAAAGGGATGGTCGGCGGAGATGATCGCGCGCATCCTCTCTTCAATCCTCTCAAGATCCTCGGGGGTAAAGGTGTTGGCATATTCAAAATCATAGTAGAATCCGTCTTCTATCGAAGGACCGATGGTCACTTTCACCCCTTCGAAGATATCCTGCACCGCCTGGGCCATAATATGCGATATGCTGTGCCTCAATATGCCCAGCCCCTCCGCGGAGGATATATCGATAAGCTCTATCGTGGCATCCTCGTTCACGGGGCGATCCAGATCCACCATCTGCCCGTTGACCCTGGCCGCCACGGCCGAGGCAAGGGCGTCCCCGAACCGGGAAGCGACGATCTCCCCGGCCGTTGTTCCGGACTGGTATGACTCAGCAGAACCATCCGGCAATGTTATTGTTATCTTCTTCACAGCCCTATCCGGAAAAGCCAACACCCGAGGAACAGAGGGGGAAATATCCTCGATCCTCTAAAGAAAGGGCACCATAAACGCCGATGCCCTCGCACATGCATATAAAAAATGGTAGGCACGCAGGGATTTGAACCCTGGACCCCCACCGTGTCAAGGTGATGCTCTCCCCCTGAGCTACGTGCCTATGGCCT
>JAFGSH010000044.1 GCA_016934695.1 Deltaproteobacteria bacterium | reverse complement strand
CATCGGGACGGGCTTCATCGGCGGGAAGACCACGGGGATGCTCCTCGCCCGGAAGATCCTCCTCAAGGACCGGTCCTTCGACTGGGAAGCGCAGCTGGAACCCCACGATTCATTCTACATCGGCTCGGACGTGTTCTACACCTACCTGGTTCAGAACGGCTGGTGGAAGCCCCTCATGGAACAGCAGCAGGCGGGGGAACAGTACTTCGAGGCGGCCAGGGAACTGGGAGACAGGATACGGCAGGGGACCCTCCCGGACGAGATCCGGGAACAGTTCCTCCAGATCGTCGAATACTTCGGGCAGTCCCCTTTCATCGTCCGCTCCAGCAGCCTCCTGGAAGACGCCTTCGGAAACGCCTTCGCCGGCAAGTACGAGAGCTTCTTCTGCGTGAACCAGGGGACCCCCGAAGAGCGCCTCGCCCGCTTCGAAGAGGCCGTCAAGAGGGTGTACGCCAGCACGCTGAATGAAAACGCCCTCACCTACCGCATCGAGAAAGGGCTGCAGCATGCCAACGAGCAGATGGCCCTCCTGGTCCAGCGGGTCTCCGGAAACCGTTACGGGCACTACTTCTTCCCGGATATCGCCGGGGTGGGCCTCTCCTACAACACCTTCGTCTGGAAAAAGGAGATGGATCCCAAGGCCGGCCTTCTCCGACTGGTCTTCGGCCTCGGAACGCGCGCGGTCAACCGCGTCGAGGGCGACTATCCGAGGATCGCGGCCCTGGACCTCCCCCTCCTGAAGCCGTATGCGGGGATGGAAGACTCCCGGAAATTCTCTCAGCGCGACGTCGACGTCCTCGACATAGAATCCAATGCCCTCGAAACCGTCGAACTGCGCAAGCTGACGGGAGAAGGCCTGGATCTGCAACTGGACCGGATCGCCCTCAGGGACCACGAGATGAACCGTGAGATGAAGGAGCGCGGCATGAAAGGGCAGGAGGCCTGGCTCATCACCTTCGACGACCTGCTCTCACAGACCCCCTTTACGGGGGTGATGCAGTCCATGCTCAAAAAACTGGAGATCGTGTACAACTACCCGGTGGACATCGAGTTCACCGTCAACTTCACCAGGGACGACTCCTTCGAGATCAATCTCCTCCAGTGCAGGCCCCTCCAGACCATCGGCGAGGGAAAGATCGTTGAGATTCCCCGTGATATCAAAAAGGAACATCTCCTCTTCGCATCGGAGCGAAACTTCTTCGGCGGCAACATCTCCCAGTCCATCAGGCGCATCATCTCCATCGATCCCCAGGGGTACAGCGAGCTTCCCCTCCAGCAGAAGTACGATATCGCGCGGCTGATCGGGAGGCTGAACCGGCAGATCCCCGACCGGAAAACCCTCCCCGTCATGCTTCTCGGTCCCGGGAGGTGGGGATCGACCACCCCGGCGCTGGGGATACCGGTCAGCTTCTCGGAGATCAACCGCGTCACGGCGCTGGGAGAGGTGGCGTACGTCCACGGCAACCTCATGCCGGAGCTCTCCTTCGGCTCCCACTTCTTTCAGGATCTTGTGGAGATGAGCATCTTCTACCTCGCCCTCTTCCCCGACGAGCAGGAGGTCACCTTCAACCGGGAAGTCCTGAAGGCCCGTCCGAATCTCCTTACGGAGCTTGTCCCGGACGCCGGCGCCTACCGGGACATTGTCACGGTCTGCGACTTCGGGGACCAGGAGATACGGCTCGCGGCGGACATCATATCGCAGCGCGTCGTCTGCTTCTTCCAGTCATAACACGCGGGCGATCCCGCTGCACCCCACGGTTCTCCCGGAGCGGCACCGAATCAGTATCCCTCCCGGGCACGACTCCCGATCCCCGCAGGAGGAGCCGATATTACTTCTGATATTACTACAGAAAATCACAAATTGTCTAAAGTCGTGTTGCCTCTGTGCCGATGAAATAAGGTGAAGACGGAGTTCGTGCGCCATGGCAATACGGGAACCGATCGGAGCCACGGAGGAGCGCCGGTGCGCGCATCGATATATGCCACAGGATCGGGGGAGGTACGCGGCGCCAGTTTCTGTCGCTCCCGTGGACTGCGGCATACTGCCGACGGCACTCCAACCCGGGTATCTGTTATTATGCGGGACGGTGGGTCGTGCATCACACCGATGCGGGAATGCAACCTGACGGCGCCGGGAGGATGAAAGACTCCCAGGCCAAGAGTTACAGGTTCTTATGGCTTTGTTGGAGCAACCACCAGCAATGAACTTCCTGGAGTACCGGAAATACCCCGTGGTGTACTTTATCCTGACCCGGGTATTCCCCGTCATCATCCGCGTCACCTCTTTCGGATTCGCAGTCAGCGCCCTGTCCGTCAGCGGATCCTGGTTCGCAGTGATATTTACCGTCATGCTGGTGACCAGTTTTCACGACTCCCCCCCGGAACTGATCCGAACCGGCATCTGGATTGCCGGTATCTCCACCACGTTCACGACGATGACCCATTTTATCCATTTCGGATTATTTCACCGTCTGGGACTGGCGGGATTTACCCCGGTCCCCGAGATCATCAACCGGGTCCTCGGCAGAGGACTGCATCCAGGCCCCATCAGGAAACTGGATGATCAATCCTTCGCCCGTTTCGCCGACGCCTATTTCAGGTTCCCGAGAGCAAATACCCTGTACGCCTTTGTATACGCCGTTTTTGTCGGTCTGGTTATGACGAGCTTCGCGCTGGTGCGGGCCGACGATCCGGTCGGCACCGTGGCCCTCGTCTTCGGCGTCCTGCTGTCCATCTGTATCTACACCTTCTATACCTTTCTGGTTACCGATCTGCTTGCCGGTCCCGTGAGGGCCGTCCTGCACGAAGAGATCCGCCGAAGAGAGATGTCGATTGCCCAGCCTCACACCCTCTCCATGCGCCATTCGTTCCGCTTTCTGGTCCTCCTGTCGACCATCACCATCGTCGTTACGGTCTTGTACGTCAAGACCAATTACGACCAGCTGACCCCCACGCTGATCTTTACCGCATTGGCCACGGTCCTCATCGGTGTCCTGCTCTATATCCACTACCTGGAATTCGATCTGTACCTGCATGAAATTCACCGGTCGACCAGTCAATTGGCACAAGGGACCAAGGGGTATCTCTACCCATCGATCGATTTTGTCGAGATGCGAATATCCACGGCCAACCTCAACAAAGTGACCGAAGAGCTGCTGGACCTCAGACAGGATCTGGAATCCCGCATCCAGGAGAGGACCACCGAGCTTCTCGGGGCCAAGGAAGCGGCCGAAGCAGCCAACCAGGCCAAGAGCCAGTTCCTGGCCAATATGTCCCACGAAATCCGGACGCCCATGAACGGGATCATCGGCATGACGGAAATACTGACGAAATCCGATCTGACCGAGGAACAGCGAACCTATGTCTCGATCATCGACAACTCGGCCAATTCACTCCTTACGATTATCAATGACATCCTGGATTTTTCCAAGATCGAGGCCAACAAGCTGGAATTCGAGGACACCTCGTTCAACCTGATCCAGGTCATCGAGGACGTCGCCGGGACCGAGGGGATCAAGGCAGGGGCCAAACAGCTGAATCTGATCATCGACATCGATACCCGCATTCCCCCCTCTGTTATCGGTGATCCCCTCCGGCTGAAACAGGTGCTTCTCAACCTCGTCGACAACGCAATCAAGTTTACGGAAGGGGGGGAGATCGTCCTCTCCTGCAGACTCAACGAACAGACAGCAACCCACCTCGGTTTTATCTTCAAGGTCAGCGACACGGGAATCGGAATTAATCAGGACCAGAAAGACAAGCTCTTTCAGTCCTTTTCACAGATCGACCCATCGATGACCCGCCGGTTCGGGGGTACCGGACTCGGACTGGTCATCAGCAAACGCCTGGTGGAGATGATGCACGGGACCATCGACGTGGAGAGCCGACCGGGGAAAGGCTCCACGTTCTGGTTCTCGGCACGTTTCAGGCGTGACCCCGATGCCCCCCGCGTCGTCGATCAGGAGGCCGGCGAGCTGCGGGGGATGAGAGTCCTGGTCATCGATGACAATCAAACCAACCTCCTGATCGTAAAGAAATACCTGGAATTCTTTCAGTGTCAATCCGAAGAGACGACCAGTCCCGAGACCGGACTGGATCTGCTCCGGAAGGCCGCGTCGGAAGGAAACTCATACGATGCCGTCCTGGTCGATTGCCAGATGCCGATCATGGACGGTATCACCTTCGCCCGCACCGTTTGCTCTGACCCGCTGCTCAGACCCAACAGGCTGATCATGCTTTCATCCATCGCGGACGCCGTGCAGATGAATGACATCAACAGGTCCTGGTTTGCCGGTTATCTGCAAAAGCCAATCAAAATAGACGAGCTACAGGATTCAATCCGGAGGGCCATCCGGCCAGCCGATATCGGGGAGCAGGTGCGTGCCGCCCCGCCCCCTGCCGATGTGCCACGGCCGCCCATCCCTCCAGTATCCGGCCATTCCCCGTGCATCCTGCTGGTGGAGGACAACCGGACCAACCAGCAGATCGCCCTGCTTCATCTGCAAAAACTGGGTGCGAACGTCGAGCTGGCCGATAACGGAGAGGTGGCCCTCAGGCTGGTGCAGGACAAGGCCTACGACCTGGTGTTCATGGACGTCCAGATGCCCGTCCTGGACGGCCTCGAAGCAACCCGGCGGATACGCCTGGCGGAGGAGAAGGCGGGGGACGGCCGTCGTGTACCGATCATCGCCATGACCGCCCACGCCATGGAGGGGGACCGGGACGTATGTCTTGCGGCAGGGATGGACGACTACATCGCCAAGCCCTTCCGTTCCGATCAACTCCATCATGCTCTGACCACCTGGCTTCCTCAAGAGTAGGATACGCGGCATCCCGGCCCCCCGAGCCGGAAAAGTCCCTCGACATTCCCAACTCCACCGTAACTCAGACATACTTTATCATAGGCAACGGGAAAAGAGCGTGGTATATAGGGGACCTGATCGACCGGCTCCGCCGGCCGGTCTGACGCGTTCACGCGGACGACATATACCACGGAAGGATTCGACATGAATAACATCTTTTCTTTTACCGGTGCGGGAAAGATCGTATTTGGAAACGGGGCGTTCGAACGACTGGCCGAGCAGATCGGCGAGCTGGGGGGTAAGAAACCCCTGATCGTCCTCGACAGGAATCTCTCGGCTGCGGGGATAAAGGAACGGGTCACCGCCTCCCTCAAAAAGGCCGGGATGGGGATCGCCGTCTTCGACAAGGTGGAGGGGGAGCCTCCCCTGGAGCTGGCCGATCAGGGGGCGAAGACGGCCGCGGTCAGGAAGTGTGATATCGTCGTGGGGATCGGCGGAGGGAGCGCCATGGACGTGGCAAAGGCCGTGGCGGTCATTACCGCCAACAAGGGGACGGCCAGGGACTACCTGGGATTGAACAAGGTCCCCGGGCCGGGCCTGCCCACCATCATGATTCCGACGACCGCCGGGACGGGGAGCGAGGTCACCTTCACCTCCGTCTTCATCCGCAAGGACCTGAACAAGAAGGAAGGGATGAACAGCCCGTACCTCTACCCCGATATCGCCCTCCTCGACCCGGAGCTGACCCTGACCGTCCCGCCGCAGGTCACGGCGACCACCGGGATCGACGCCCTCTGCCACGCGATCGAATCGTACACCTCGATCGCGGCAAGTCCCATGAGCGAGATGGTCTCGCTGGAGGCGATCGACCTGATCTCCTCGAACCTGCGGACCTGCGTCCACAACGGCGCCGATCTCGAGGCCCGGGGGGCGATGCTCCTGGGCAGCCTGTACGCCGGCCTGGGGCTGGCGAACGCCGGGGTCACCGCCGTCCACTCTCTCTCCTACCCGCTGGGGGGGATGTTCGGGATCCCCCACGGCCTGGCGAACACGATCCTCCTCCCGGCGGTGATGAATTTCAACCTCCCCGGGGCGCTTGAAAAGTTCGCCGTGGTCGCCGAGGCGATGGGCGTCCCGACCGATGGTCTCTCCCTGAACGAGGCCGCGGGACTGGCCGTCGGGGCTGTGGAGGACCTGATCGACGACTGCGGGATCTACGAATCGCTGGAGACACTGGGGATCGCGGAAGCGGACTTCCCGAGGCTGACGGATGCCGCCATGACGGTGGCCCGGCCGCTGGCGAACAACCCGCGCAAGCTCACGGCGCAGGACGCCATCGAGATATACAACGACGCATACTAGACCGGAGGAAACAGAATACCATGGCAGGCAACGAGCTGATAGGGAAGGAAGAGAAACAGGAAGTAATGGACGTCCTGGAGACAGGCGTCTTCATGCGGTACGGCTTCGACCAGGAGCGCAGAGGGGTCTTCAAGGTCAGGCAGTTCGAACAGGAATTCACCCGGTACCTGGGCATCGGCTATGCCCTGGGAGTGACATCCGGCTCGGCGGCGCTGAAGGTCGCCCTGGCCGCCCTGGACGTGGGGCCGGGGGACGAGGCAATCGTCCCCGCCTTCGACTTTATCGCCACCTACGAGGCGGTACTGGAGGCGGGGGCCATCCCGATCATGGCGGATATCGACGATTCCTTGAACCTCGACCCGGACGACATCGAGGCGAAGATCACCCCCGCAACGAAGTGCGTGATCCCCGTCCACATGTGCGGGGCGGCCGCGGAAATCGACCGGATCATCGAAGTGGCGAAGAAGCACAACTTGCTGGTCCTCGAGGATAACGCCCAGGCCTGCGGCGGCAGCTACCGGGGGAAGAAGCTGGGGACGTTCGGCGATATGGGGATCCTGAGCTTCGACTACTACAAGACGATGACCACCGGCGAGGGAGGGATGGTCCTGACGAACAGCAAGGCCCTCTACGACCGATCCGACTGGTACCACGACCACGGCCACGACCACAACCCCAACGTGGGAAGGGGGGAGGAGGGACGTTCCATCCTCGGGTTCAACTTCCGGATGAATGAATTCCAGGGGGCGGTCGGCCTGGCCCAGCTCAGAAAGCTGGACTACATGATCGCCGAACAGCGCAGGCACAAGGCCGCCCTGAAGGAGGCCCTGGGCGGGATACGGGGAGTCGGCTTCAGGAAACTGTTCGACCCCGACGGCGACACCGCAACCTTCCTGGGATTCAACCTCCCGGATGCAACGACCGCGAAACGATTTCAGAAGCTCCTGTCCGAAAAGGGCGTGAGCACCATCTACTACCGCGAAAACGCGTGGCACTACGCCCTGCGCTGGGAACACCTGATCGCGCGGGCGACCGCCACCTCGACGCAGTTCCCCTTCACCAACCCGATGTACAAGGGGACGGTGGCATATCGAGCCGAGGACATCCCCCGCGCCGAAGAGATCATGAGCCGGACCCTCTTCATGATCATCCCGGTGAAGATGCCCGCGGAAAAACTGGCTCAGACCGCCGACGCGATAGGGGAGGCGGGGAAGAAGCTGTAACACCGGACAATCGTCATGCCGAATGTCGTCTGCATCATACCCGCGCGGTGGGGCTCATCGCGCTTCGAGGGGAAACCCCTGGCGGACATCTGCGGCAGGCCGATGATACAGCACGTCTACGAGAAGGCGGCCGGGGTCGACGTGGT
>JAFGSH010000006.1 GCA_016934695.1 Deltaproteobacteria bacterium | reverse complement strand
CGGGGCTGTAGCTCAGTTGGGAGAGCGCTTGAATGGCATTCAAGAGGTCAGGGGTTCGACCCCCCTCAGCTCCACCATACGCATTCGATAAGCCCGTTTCTCCGGGGTGCCTTCCGGAGTGGCGGGTTTTTTCTTTTTCCCTCAGTGTGTGAAGGGTCTCCCCTTGAGGCGGAAGACGCGCCTTCCATCACCGGCCGGGCACCTTTTTCACGCCCTTGACGGCCACGAACGCCCCCTTTCCGAATCCATCCGCGATGGTTTCCGGGACTTCTCCGGGGATGAGGGTCTGTTTGGTCTCCGTGATCTCGAACCCCGCCGTTTCGAGGTGGGTCAGCACCTCTTGAGCAGAGAAGAAGGTGGCTTCTTTGTAGAACCTGCTTTCTTCTTTTCTGCCTGTGTACTGCCTTCCCCGTTCGCTTTCCCTGTCGACGAAGCCGACAATGATGCACCCGCCGGGCTTCAACACCCTGAACACCTCTCTGAAGGACATGTCGATGTCGTCGACGAAACAGATGGTCGTTACCATCAGAACGAAGTCAAACCTGTCGCCGGGGAAGGGCAGCTCTTCCGCTATCCCCTGATGGACGTCGATGCCCTGCGCTCTGGCCCTGACGGCCATCCGTTCCGATGGTTCAACCCCGATCCGTATCCCGAACGGCGCGGCGAATTTCCCCGAGCCGACCCCCACTTCCATTCCCTCCTCTCCGTCCGGAGGGATGAGACGACGGATGGCCTCCATCTCCATTGCATACAGATCGGAGTTTCTCTCGAACCACTCATCATAGGCATCGCTGTACTTTTCAAATGGTTCCGTCTTCGGCATGCTGATCTCCTCGATAAGATCCTCGGCGTGACTTCCGTTGTCTGGATCATGGTGTAAAGCAGCGCATCCCCGCCCGGGGATGACGCCGCTCAGGGTGGGTATCTCGACGATCTTGCAGGGCGTGCCCTTACGCCCTCTTAATCGTACCGTGCGCGGGTTGCTTCATCCGCCATGGTGGGCTCGATAAGCGGCTGCCAGGCGGGATCCTCCCAGGTTCCGAGATGCGTGTGCATATCGAGATACTTCGTCGGTATGGGGTGTGTCCCGACCACGACCTTCACGCCGTACCGTTTTTCGAGAAAGGCCTTGAAGGTATCTATGTACGGGCAGGGGGGGTACCCGACGACGAGGCCGGTAGCCAGGTGGATCACTTCCGCCCCGTTTTTCACCATCTCTTCGCCCGCATACTCTATGTTGCCGCCGGGACAACCGTCGCATGTCGTCAAGCCGACCAGTTCGACCTCGCCGTCCGTATAGATGCTGAACGCCCCCTCCCTGTTTCTCATCGCCCGGAGACACTTCCCGCCCGCGCAGCGGCGGTACCGATCACAGATGATGATTCCTATCTTGGTCTTCATGACCGCTCCTCTCGTTTCCACATGTGTCTTGCCGCAGGGGATCCTCAGTCGAGAGCGGCGGAGAGCCTCCTGCGGGCCTCCTCGGCCTCCTTCACCATCCGCTCGAACAGCTCGGACACCGTGGGTATGTCGTGAAGGAGACCGGTAGCCTGCCCGACGGTCAGGACCCCCTTTTCCATGTCTCCCTTTTCCGTCGCCAGGCTGATCGCCTTGAAGGCGTTCGCGAGGTAGGCCATCATGACCGAGTTCTTGAATCCGGAGGCGAGAACACCGGCAAGCAGCTTGAAATAGGGAAGGTTCAACATCGTCGCGATATCCCGGGAATTGCCGAGTGCTGCGAGAAAGTTGGGCATCCCGAGAAACCCCTTCCGATAGGCCTTCAGGGCCGCCGGGGTCTTCAGGGAGCGGCACCCCAGGCCGTCAAAATATTCACCGTAGATGGTATCGTCAACCCTCTTCTCGAGGGAGAGCCTTTTGTAGTTCTCGTGGAGTCCGCTCTCCCGTGTGGCCATGAGGCGCGTCCCCATGGAGATGCCTTCGGCCCCGAGCACCAGCGCGGCGGCCAGTCCCCTGCCGTCCGCGAATCCTCCTGCCGCGATGACGGGAATATTGATCTCATCCACCATGTCGGGGATCAGGACGAGAGAGGTCGCGTCACCCCCGTGCGCGGCCGCCTCATGTCCCGTCACGACGAGACCGTCCGCACCCTGTCTCTGCGCGGCGAGACCGTGCCGCTTCGTGACGACGGTAGCGATGACCTTTCCCCCGTATTTATGGGCTGCCCGTACGATCCAGTCCCCCTTCCCGAGGGAAAAATTGATCACGGGGACCTCTTCCTCGAGGAGGACCTTCGCGTTCTCCTTTGCCCCGGGGAAGAGGAGGGTCGCGTTCGCGCCGAACGGTTTGTCGGTGAGTGCCCGAACCTTCCGGACACTTTCCCGTGTTTCCCTGGCATTCAGGGGGCCCGTCGCCAGGATGCCCAGGCCGCCGGCGTTGGAAACGGCGGCCACCATCTCCGGTATGCTGACCCAGCTCATCCCGGCCAGCATGATGGGATATTTGATGCCGAAGAGTTCAGTCATGCGCGTTTTCATAAACCGCTCCTTCTGGTATGTATTCTGTTAAACAATAACGGTTTCAAGAGGTCCGGTCAACCGGAATTTACGGCGCGGCGGGTGATATGGTGCCATGCGGTTGAAGGGTCAGGGGGTGCGAATTACGTGAAATGCTGAACTTTGTGAATCTGCGGTCTCCAGGAGGTGGAGACCGCAGATTCTTCTCAACAAGGGTGTAAGCCAGAAAAACAGGAGGGCTTTTCCGGCATCACGTAAGGTGGTTTATGCACTTTTCATGCCCGGGCTTGTAACTGTTTGATATTCAAATAAATAAGAGAAAAATCGTCCCGGGGAGGCGGCCCGGATAGCGGAAAGAAATGTCGAAACCGCGCAGCCGCTCTTATAAAAGATCAAGGAAAAACAAACAGATATTCTTTCCGGTCCCTCCCTGACACGGTTCGACAAAATCGTCGAACCGTTCCGGTTTTCGAGCTATTCTCACGGCATAAGTTGTGATATAAGGTGGCTTGACAAGCCCGGTTCGCGGACATCCGCCCGTCATGCCGCGGGAAGGGCGACCGGGCATACCGCAAATCGGCCCGCCATCGTCGAGTCGAACGAGGAGGATGTTCCCGGAGCGGATTACATCGAGAACTTTGCAGACATGCAGCACCTTGTCATTTCGAGCAAAGCGAGAAATCTTAACAGATCTGTTTCGTTAGGATTTCCCCCTGAAGGGGACTATAGCTCGTCACTACGCTCCTCGAAATGACAGGATGCAAAGCTCTCCCATTCAGGCATGTCACCGCAGCGGTGTGCATCCGGAGAGAAGAGAAATGAAATTTCCGAAAGAGATAACATGGCACAGCGCGTCATCGAGGCATGAGGGGACCTTCCTGCGGCCCCTTATCGTGGCCCTCGTCATGTTCCTTTTCCTTTCCCTCATACTCGTCATGGGGATCATAGATCTGGGGCGCCTCGACAAAACACTGGTACGTTTCATGGAAAACAGGGGGCTCGATATCATCACGACCGTGGAGAACGTGGCCCAGGAGAACCTCGCTTACCTGTACCAGACCCTCAAGGAGGATCGGGGTGAAGGGGTGGGTACCTTTGTACCTCTCAGGGATGAGGAATTTTCACCCCAGGAGGCCCTCGTCAAGGGGCTCGTCTCCCTGGCGCGCGACCTCGATACCCAGTGGAAGGCCGAGCATCTCGACAACAATGTGCTAAAGGAGTTTGCCGATCGGGAAAACCTGTGGCTTATCGCCGTCCTTGATGAGAGGGGCACGATCGTCTTCAAGAGCAGGGAATTTATCACGGAGCTCCTCCCCGAGACGAATCACGAAATGACCGAGGGAAAGGATCTGATCATAGACCTCTTCAATAAGTTCGGAAAACTCAACGAAATAGGATACATAGCCCTTCGCCGCAAGGACGGCAGCGGTACCATACTGATGGCCCTCGACGACGCAGGTCTCCGGTACTGGAGCGCGAAGATCGCCATACGAAAGGCGATCGATGACGTCGGGCTCGGTCAGGGACTGACCTATCTCATCGTCGTCAACGAGGAGGGCAAGGTGCTGGGCCGGGCGGGTTCCGTTCGAGAGGGGCTGGAAGAGATCGATGCCGTCGCCCTCGATGTCCTGAAGACGAATCTGGAGAAGGCGAGTCGCAAGGTGACCTCCGGCGGAGCGGACCTTCTCGAGATTACCGTTCCGGTACGCCTCGAGGGCAAGATCGCGGGCTTCGCCCGCGTCGGCCTGAACCGCGAGGGGAGCGACAAGATCCTCCGGGAAAACAGGAACAGGATGATCATCTCCACGATCTTCATCATGGCAATAGGGGTCCTGTCGATGTTTGCCATCTATCTCAACCAGAAAAAATATTCGCTCAGGATGGAGGAGATGGGGAAACGCCTCCAGCAGGCCGAGAAACTCTCCGCATTGGGGCAGCTCGCGGCCGGGGTGGCCCATGAGATCCGTAATCCCCTGAACGCGATCAGCATGGCCAGCCAGCGGATCAGGCGCGAATATCCCCCCGAGGGGGAGGAAAAGAAAAAAGCGTTTCAGCACATCACCGGCATTATCCGCGACGAGATCAAGCGGCTGAACAGGATCGTGGAGGAGTTTGTCATCTTTTCCCGAAGCCGCCGTCTGGAGTTCAGTAACCAGTCCATCACCACGGTACTGGAACGAATGACCAGCCTCATGCGGGAAGAGGCCGACCTCAAGGGGATTGCCATACAGACCGCCTGGGGAGACGATCCCCTGATCATACCAATGGATGTGGACAAACTCCGGCAGGCCCTCTACAACCTCCTGAAGAACGCGATGGAGGCGATCTCGGGCAGGGGGACCATTGCCATCTCCGTCACGCCGAACGGAACGGGGATGGTCAGCATCAAGATATCGGATACCGGATGCGGTCTGACATCCGACGATATAGGCCACATATTCGATCCGGAATATACGACGAAGGAAAAGGGGTTGGGACTCGGGCTGGCCCTGGCGCATGAGATCATACGGGGGCATGGTGGAGAGATTCACGTTGAAAGCGCGGTAGGTGTGGGAACGACCTTCGATGTCCTGCTCCCCGTGGCGGGCAGGGACAGGGGAACTGAGTGATGGACACATTGAACATCCTGGTTGTCGAGGACGGGCAGTCGCAGAGGGAGATGCTGAAGGAATTCCTCGCCGGTGAGGGGCATGTGGTTGCGGGGGCCGAAGACGGCGATGCTGCAATACGGCAAGTGCGGAACGGCCATTTTGATCTGCTCCTCCTCGATTTCAAGATGCCGGGGATGAACGGGATAGAGATCCTGAAGGAGATAAAGAACATCAACCCGCAGATCAGCGTCGTGATGATGACGGCGTACGGCACGATAGAAACGGCGGTGGACGCCATGAAACTCGGCGCCGTGGACTATATCACCAAGCCCATCGATCTGGACGAATTGCTGATCCTTGTCGAACGCATCGCGGAACGGCAGATCCTTATCAGGGAAAACGAGATCCTCAGGAAAAAGCTCTGGAAAAAGGAGATATCCACGGGACAGATTATCTACAAGGACCCCGGAATGGAGGAGATCATCAATATGGCCGGGAGGGTCGCGTCGAGTCGGACGACCGTCCTGATACAGGGAGAAAGCGGGACCGGGAAAGAGCTCTTCGCGCGCCTCATCCACGCGACGAGTCCACGCTCGGGAAAACCGATGATCGTGGTCAACTGCGGGGCCATTCCCGAAACCCTCCTGGAGAGCGAGCTCTTCGGCCACGAAAAGGGGGCGTTCACCGGGGCGTCGGCGCGACGGATCGGGCGGTTCGAGGAGGCGGACGGGGGGACCCTGTTCCTCGACGAGATAGGGGAGCTCTCTCCGCCCGTCCAGGTCAAACTCCTCCGGTTTCTCCAGGAGCGTGAATTTCAGAGACTTGGCGGAAATCAGACCCTGCGGGCGGATGTGAGGATCATCAGCGCAACAAACCGGAACCTCGAAGAGAGGGTGAAGGAGGGACTCTTCAGGGAGGATCTCTACTACCGGCTGAACGTGGTCTCCATGACCATCCCCCCGCTCAGGGATCGGAGGGGGGATATCCCCCTGCTGATAGAGTATTTCACCAAACGGTTTTCGGCAGAGAACGATAAGGAGATCGACGGCCTGAGCAGCGAGGCCATGGACACCCTCCTGAAGTACGACTACCCGGGGAATGTGCGGGAGCTGGAAAACATCATCGAGCGGGCGGTGGTCATAGCGCGGGACCGGATTATATCCGTCAAGGATCTGCCCTTCGAGGACGTCTCCGCCGACCACTTCAATGCTCATAAAGAGGGGGGACCCCTCAAGGACGAGATCGAATCGCTGGAGCGCACCCGGATAGAGGAGGCCCTTGAGGAGACCGGGAACAACCAGACACGAGCCGCGGAACTGCTGGGAATCACCGAGCGGACGTTGCGCTATAAGCTGAAGAAGTACGGCCTCAAGCACTACTGATCATGTCCCGGCGCTGCGGAATCCGGCAAGAAAACGGAAGAGAGAGGATGAAACGATGACGGCGGCTCGTCTGAATGAGCAGATCGCGGCGGCGGCGGAGATGATCCTGGCCTCCAGGAGACTGGTGGTTTTCACCGGCGCCGGCATCAGCACCGAATCCGGGATTCCGGATTTCCGGGGGCCGGGGGGGATCTGGACCCGGTTCGACCCCGACGATTTCACCATACAGAAGTTTCTCAGCAGCAGGGAGACCCGGAGAAAACAGTGGGAGATACTGATAGAGGGGGATCTCTTCTCCAGCGTCAAACCGAACAGGGCCCACTATGCGATCGCAGAGCTGGAAGAGATGGGGAAGCTCGACTGCGTGATCACGCAGAATATCGATAACCTCCACCAGAAGGCGGGAAACTCTCCGGACAGGGTCTTCGAACTGCACGGCAACATGCAATGGATCAGATGTCTGGAGTGCGGCAAACGGTACACTGTCGAGCAGATCAGGGAGATATTGAAGCAAGGAGTCGAGGTGCCCGAGTGCGGGGAGTGCTCCGGCACCCTCAAGCCGGATGTCGTCTTCTTCGGGGAGATGCTCCCGCACGACGTCCTGAATGCCGCGACGGCCCACTCCATGCGGTGCGATCTCTTCCTCGTCGTGGGTTCCTCCCTCGTCGTCCATCCGGCGGCCCTCATGCCGGCATACGCGCAGGAGGCGGGCGCGCGCCTCATTATCGTCAATATCGGCGACACCCCCTATGACTCCCGGGCCGACATCCTGATCGAGGGGAAGGCCGGCGAGGTCATGTCCCGGATGGTGGAAAAGGTCAGGGAAGGGATGTAGGCGGAGCGAGGCATGTGCCTGATACTGTTTTCATACCGGTCCCATCCCGTCTATCCGCTCATCCTTGCGGCAAATCGGGACGAGTTCTACGAGCGCCCGTCGGCATCGATTGCCTTCTGGGGAGATGCCCCCGGTATCCTGGCCGGGAGGGATCTGAAGGACGGGGGAACTTGGCTCGGAATCACGAAGACGGGACGCCTGGCCGCGATTACCAACTACCGCGACCCCCGGGCCTTGAAGGACCATGCCCCTTCGCGGGGCACCCTGGTCAGCGGGTTTCTCCGCGGCGACGAATCACCGGAGGAGTATGTTCGGCAGATGCGGTCCGATGCCGGCAGGTACAACGGCTTTAATCTGATCCTGAGGGAGCGGAGCGGCCTTTTCCATTTTTCGAATATGACCGACACCTTCCGCGAGATATCTCCCGGGATGCACGGGATCAGCAACCACCTTATGGATACCCCCTGGCCGAAGGTTGAGCGGGGCAAGAAACTGTTGGAAGATCTCATATCGGACCGCCGGGATTTCTCCCCCGAGGAGATATTCGACATCCTCGCCGACACCTCCCGTCCCGACGATTCCGATCTTCCCGATACCGGGGTGGGGCTCGACTGGGAACGGGTCCTCTCCTCCATCTTCATACGGAGCGAGGGGTACGGAACGCGCTCTTCCAGTGTTGTGCTGATCGACAAGGGGGGGGGTGTCGAGTTCGTTGAGCGGTCATTCTCGTCGAATCCCGGCGCGTACGAGACGGTCGGGTTCTCGTTCCGGATGCCGGAGGGCTCTCCCTTCTCCATACCTGAGTAAGGGATGTTTACTGGCACAGGGGGAGGACCGCCCCGAAGGCCTCGCGCGTGATCCTGTCGATGATCCCCCGAAGCCATGCAGTGCCGAGGGCCTTGGTCTCCCCCTGCAGTGACCGGATGGTCTCCACGTATCCCGCGCCGTCGATTCGGCCATCCCGGAGGGCGGCGAGAAAGCGGTCCCGTTCGTCCAGGGCGGCGGCCTCCTCCAGGCCCTCTCTGAAGCAGGTCTCGATCCGCGGCCAGGTGTCCGCCACCTCCCTCCCCAGCCGGAGATCCGCTTCCGCGCTTGCCATCCCCGGAATCTCTCCGAGGCGCGATGCCTTCGCCATGGTCTTGGCAAAGGCCCCGAGGCGTTTTACCCGCTCTCCGATGGCCAGATCCAGTTTTTCGATCGCGCCCCCGCACAGCTCCGGCCCGAAT
>JAFGSH010000043.1 GCA_016934695.1 Deltaproteobacteria bacterium | reverse complement strand
TGGTGAAGCGGATGGAGATCGGCATGGCCGGGGAGAAGACGGCCATCGGCTCGGCGATCGCCGTGGGCGGCAAACGGATGAAGGACCTGAAGGCCAAATCGAAGATCCTCATCCTCCTGACGGACGGCAAGCAGACCGCCGGGTCCCTCACACCGGCCGAGGCCGCCGAGGCGGCCCGGGCGCTGGGGATCAAGATCTACACCATCGGCGTGGGGAGTACGGGACCGGCGCCCTTCCCGGTACAGACACCGTTCGGGCCGCGGATCGTGCGGCAGGTTGTCGAGATGGATGAAGAGACGCTGATGAAGGTCGCCGATATCGGTCAGGGGCAGTATTACCGGGCGGCCGATACCGAACGGTTGCAGGAGATATACGATATCATCGATCGCCAGGAGAAGACCGAGACGACGGTCAAGGAGTTTTTCCACTTCAGGGAGCTGTATCCGTGGTTCCTGGTGCTGGCCCTTCTCCTCCTGATCGCGGAGCTCCTCCTCCGCGCGACCCTGTTGAGGACGATTCCATGACACTGGCGCACCCATGGGTTTTACATCTTCTCTGGATACTGCCGGTGGCGGGCTGGCTCCTCATCGCCCAGAGACGGCGGAGGAGGAAGGCCCTGGAGCGGTTTGCCGAGAGCGGGCTCCTGGCGCGCCTGATACCGGAGGACCATAACGGGAAGCGACTTCTCAAAGGGATCTTGCTCCTCTGCACCCTGGGGATTCTGATCCTGGCCCTCGCCGGTCCCCGCTGGGGGAGCCACTACCAGGAGGTCAGCCGCCGCGGGGTGGATATCATGGTGGTGGTGGACGTGTCGAAGAGCATGGAGGTGGAAGATGTCAAACCCCACCGCCTGGAGCGGGCCCGGCGGGAGATTATCGATTTCCTCAAGGTGGTCACGGGGGACCGGGTCGGGTTGACGGCCTTCGCCGGGGCCGCCTTTGTGCAGTGTCCGCTGACTCTCGATTACGCGGCCCTGGAGATGTTCCTCACCGCCCTGCAGCCGGGGATCATACCGGTCCCCGGGACCGACCTGGGGGCGGCCGTCGAGACGTCCCTGTCGGCCTTCGATTTCAAGACGGAAACGGACAAGGTGATGCTCCTGATTACCGACGGCGAGGATAACGAAGGGAAGGGTCTCGAAGCCGCGCGGAAGGCGGCCGGGCAGGGGGTCAAGATCTTTGTCTTCGGCATTGGAGACCCCTCCGGCGGACCGATCCCCGCCGGCGGCAACCAGGGCGGTTTCAAGAAAGACGCCGACGGGAAGCTGGTCCTGTCCAAGCTCGACGAGAAGACACTCCAGGAGATCGCGTCTGTGACCGGGGGAGGGTATGTCCGTTCGGTGGCGGGGGATCTGGACCTTGACATGCTCTATTTCGCGGGCATAAAACAGAAGACCGAGGCGCAGGTGCTGAAGAGCGGGAAGATCAAGGTGTACGAAGAACGGTTCTTCGTCTTTGTCCTGATCGCCTTCCTCATGCTCCTGGCTGAAGCGGTTCTTGACGACAAACGGCAGCCGGCAGGGAAGAGACGGTTCGGGTTCCTGATTCTCCTCGCGGTCTTTTCTCTCGGGAGTCTGTCTATGCCGGAAAGCGCGCTCGCCGCCGATCCGTCGCCGGACGAGCTCTACCGTCAGGGACGGTATGCGGAGGCCGAAGAGGGGTATAACCGGCTCGACATGGATCATCCCAGGGATATCCGTTACCGCTACAACCGGGGGTGCGCCGCCTTTCAGGGGGGGAAATACCCGGAAGCGACGGCCGCCTTCTCCAGCGTCCTGAGGAGGACGGAGGAACCTGCGGTGCGGTTCAGGGCCGCGTACAACCTGGGGAACACGGCCTTCAACCAGGGCGATTTCGAAGCGGCGGCGGGATTTTTCAGACAGGCGCTCATCGATGATCCCACCAGCGATGACGCACGATACAACCTTGAGCTCTCCCTGCGGGCACTGGAAAAGGCGAAAGAGCAGGCATCCGAGTCACCGCAATCCCCTCCCCAGGAAGGGTGTGGCAAGAAGGGAGAGGGGCAGAAGCAGAAGAGCGGCGAAAAGGGGAAAGAGGGGTCACCGCAGGACAGCTCCACCCCTGATCAGAAGGAACAGGGTTCCCCGCAGGAACAGGAGCAGCCGTCTGATGCACAGCAGGATCAGGGGTCTGCCGGCGACAAACGGCCTGAAACTAAGGCCGGTGAAAATCTGTCAGGGGAGCTGAAGCCGCGCGGGGAGATGGCGGAGATGGAGGAACGGAAAGACACCCCGGAGGATGGCACGGCCGCCCCGGACGCGAAGAAGGCGGAGGCCCTCTTCGATAACGTCCGGGAGAATCCGGCAGAGATGCTGCGTTATATGATTCCCGACCGTGATAACCGCGGGGTCGCTTCGGGGAAGGACTGGTAGGATGAAGAAGATCGCTGCGACAATCGTACTTGTACTGTCCTGTCTCCTGGTCTCCATGCCGGGCGCGGCGGAGGTCGGCGTCGTGCTTACCCTGGAGCGTACCGAGGCGACCCCGGCGGACACCATTCGCATGCAGGTCAGCGTGTCCGGTTCCCGGAGCCAGGATCGTGCGCCCGCCATCCGGGGCCTTGAATCGTTCCATGTGACCCAGGGCGGCACGTCCAGCCGCGTCCAGATCGTCAACGGAAAGATGAACGCGGGGATCGAATACTCCTATTTCATCCAGCCGCGAAAAACGGGGACCTTCACGATCGGACCGGCAGAGATAGAGGTGGACGGCACAAGGCTGACGAGCAACACGGTAATGCTCGACGTGAAGGAGGCGTCACGACAACCCGGCGCGGACCGCGGCTCTGTCTTCATCGAGACCTCGCTCTCTTCTGATGACGTGTATGTGGAGGAGCAGGCGATCTACATAATCAAACTGTTCTACCGGGTCGGCGTCGACAACCTCTCACTCGGTCTGCCGGAGATCGAGCACGTGACGTTCAAGCAGCTCGGGCGACCTGGCGAATATCAGACCTCCGTTGATGGGAAGACGTACGGCGTCGTGGAGATCCGGTACGCGCTGGTGGCCTCGCAGACAGGTGACTATGTCATCGGTCCCACCACGATGAAGATGACCGTCCGGCAGTCGGGGACGCGCTCACGATTCGACGACTTCTTCAGAGGGCCCCTTGCCGGTTCGTCCGGCCGCCCGGTGACGGTGGGGACCAACCCCATCGAGCTGACGGTGCGCGATCTCCCCGAGGCGGGAAGACCCGCTGGCTTCAGCGGCCTTGTGGGAATGTTCAGGATGGACTCCGCTCTGGAGCCTACTGCCCTGAAGGCGGGTGACTCTGCCACGCTCACGATCCGTGTCAACGGAAGGGGAAATGTCCAGCGGATACCCGATATCAAGCTCCCGGAACTGTCCTTTGCTCGGACGTACTGCGATCAGCCGGTCCTGGAAACGGAGGAGGCCTCCCGGGGGATCGGCGGAACGAAGACGATGAAATGGGCGCTGGTCCCCGAAAATGCCGGAACGTATCGTATCCCGCCTGTCACCCTGAGTTTTTTCAACCCAGATACGGAGCGGTACGCCACACTGAAGACACCCGCCTATACCCTGTCCGTCTCGCCCGGCGAGAAACAGGAGGTGACACCGTTCCAAGTCGCTCCGGGGGCCGGAAAGCAGGCCGGGGGATCGGCGAAACAGGAAGTACGGCAGGTCGGCACGGATATCCTTCCGATCCACACACAGATCGGCAACCTGTCAGTCCCGTGGCGGGGGCTGGCCACGGGCTGGCGCCTCTGGCTTGTCCTGTTCGCTCCTCTGGTTCTGTACCTGGCGCTCCTGGGGGGTATCAAGGTATATAACCGGTCACCGGAACATCTCTCGCAGCTCAAATCCCGGAATGCCTATCGATCACTGCAGAAGCGGTGCCGTCATCTGCGCCCCGGCGGGGCCGATCTTATCGAGGCATTCACGGAATACCTGAACGACCGGTTCTCCCTGTCCATCGGTGTCCTGACGGCCGATGATACCATGAGGGTCCTGCGGGAACGGGGCGCTCACGCCGATACGGCTGGGGCAATTCGTCTCGTAATCCAGCGGCTCGAAAACGCGGTCTATGCTGGGACGGAGCTGAAAGACACGGATGCGACCCACGAATTGCTGAAGCTGGTCAGGAAACTGGAAAAGGAGATCCGATGAACGCACGTCTCCATTGTATCATAGTATTGTTGATCGCATGCCTCCTGGCTCCGCTTACGGCGCAGGCGCAGACCGGCGGGTCGGCGGAAGAGGTCTTTTTCGAGGCCAATCGTGCCTATAACAGTGGGGCCTTTCAGGAGGCAGTAGACGGGTATTGCCGGCTGATCGAAGGCGGCTGTGCAAGCGGCCACCTCTACTATAATCTCGGAAACGCCTGGTTTCATCTCGGCCATCTCGGAAAGGCGATCCTCGCCTTCGAACGGGCGCGCCTCCTCATCCCCCGTGACAGCGATCTCGCCTTTAATCTCACCCAGGCGCGGGATCAGACGCGGGACGATATCGGTGCTACGGCGGCTGTCTCCTTCCTGGATATCCTGGGGGTCGAGCAGGTGAACCGGTATGAGACCTTCGCCGTCTTTGCCCTGATCAATATCCTCTTTTTTGCCGTCCTGTGCCTGCGAATCTTTAGAAAGGCGGAGTGGACCTACTATCTCACAATCTTCCTGGCCATCTTCGTCGGTATCGGCGGATGCCTCTGTGCGGTGAAGTGGTATGAATCGCTGACCGATGATCGGGCGGTCGTCATATCCGAAGAGGTCGAAGTTCTGGCGGGTCCGCACCCTGAGGATACCGTCCTCTTCAAGATCCACGAAGGGACCGTGGTC
>JAFGSH010000042.1 GCA_016934695.1 Deltaproteobacteria bacterium | reverse complement strand
GATTCACGCCGGGCGACGCGCCCGGTTCACCCGCCACTATCTACGCCGATATTGCGGGACACGAGCTGACCTTCTCGGGGAAGGTGGTCCGTGCCGAGGGCAAGGTCGATGAAAAGACCCGGATGGTCACCGTCGTCGTGCGGGTCGACAGGCCATACGCCACAAAACCGCCCCTTGCGATCGGTCTCTTTGTAACCGTTGACATCAGCGGCCGGGCTCTGCCCGACGCCGCCGTCATCCCCCGGGCCGCCCTCCGCCAGGGAGACATCGTGTGGGTCGTGGATGATGAGGGCATCCTCCACTTCCGGCCGGTCAAGGTCGCCCGGTATGAGGAGGAAGAGGTGATCATAGAATCAGGCCTTAAGGACGGTGAGATGGTCGTCTTCTCACCTCTCAAGGCCCCTACGGACGGCATGGCCGTCCGTGCGGCGCTGGAAAAGGAGTGATCATGAAGGGGATAATTGCCTGGTTCGCCGGAAATCATGTCGCGGCAAATCTGCTCATGCTGTTTCTGGTCCTGGCGGGGGTCTTCACACTCTTTTCCATAAAACTGGAGGTGTTTCCCGAGACATCTCTCGACAAGATATCCATCACCACCGAGTATCTGGGGGCTTCCCCCGCCGAGGTGGAGGAGGCCATCACCCGCCGGATCGAGGAAGGGATCGCCGGCCTCTCCGGGATCAAACGCATCGATTCCACGTCAAAAGAAGGAATCAGCGTCGTGATCGTGGAGGTCATCAAGGGGTGGGATGTACAGGAACTCCTCGATGAGGTAAAGGCCGAAGTCGACCGCATCACCACATTCCCTGACGAGGCGGAAAAACCCGTCATCAGGGAGGTGATCCAGCGGGTCCAGGTGATTGATGTCGCCATCTACGGCGATGTCCCGGATGCGACCCTCAAACACCTCGCCGACAAGGCCAAGGACGACATCACCAACCTGCCGGGTGTGACCTCGGCGGAGGTCCTGGGAACGCGCAATGAAGAGGTCCATATCGAGATCTCCGAGGAGACGTTGCGCCGGTACGGCCTGACCCTCGGCCAGGTAGCCGATGCCGTCAGACGGACGAGCCTCGACCTCCCGGCGGGAAGCGTCAAGGCAAAGGGCGGCGAGATACTGATCCGCACCAAGGGGAGGCGGTACTACGCCGACGAGTTTGCCGATATCGCCGTCATTACCCGTGCCGACGGGAGCAAAGTGACGCTCGCCCAGATCGCGACCTTAAGCGACGGCTTTGAGGACGTCGACATCTTCGCGCACTTCCAGGGAAAACCAGCGACCATGATCCAGGTCTTTCGCGTGGCAGATCAGAGCGCCCTCGATGTCGCCCGGAAGGTAAAACAGTACATCGCCGACACCCAGCCCGCGCTTCCCGAGGGGGTCGGCATTGCCTTCTTCGCCGACATGTCGGAGATTCTCCACAGCCGCCTCCAACTCCTCCTGAAGAACATGGCGATCGGCCTGGTTCTTGTGATCGTGATCCTCGGGATGTTCCTCACCGCCAGACTCTCATTCTGGGTCACCCTGGGAATTCCCATATCCTTCCTGGCGGGGCTGGCCATGCTCCCGTATCTGGACGTGACGATCAACATGATCTCACTCTTCGCCTTCATCATGGTGCTGGGCATCGTGGTCGACGACGCCATTATCATCGGAGAGAACATATTCCATAAACAGGAGGAGGGGCTCCCCCCCCTGCAGGCGGCAACCCAGGGCGCCATCGAGGTGGGGCATCCGGTGATCTTCTCCGTTTTGACCACGATGGCGGCCTTTGCCCCTCTCCTGATCGCAACCGGCATGATGGGTAAATTGATGCGCAGCATACCGATCGTGATCATGGTCGTCCTGTCCGGATCACTGGTCGAATCGCTCTTCATCCTGCCGTCCCACCTCTCCGGCGGGAGACACGCTCCACCCCGGGAAGACTCCGGGGAACGGAAAGAAAAATGGACGGCGCGCCGGTTGCGGGCATTTATCAACGGTCCCTATCTGAGGGCGGTGGACTTCTGCGCCAGATGGAGATATGCCACGGTGGCGCTGGGACTGGCCTTACTGTTTATAACCGTTGGGATCATCCGTGGTGGCATCGTCGGGTTCACCTTCTTTCCGAAGGTGGAGGGTGACACGCTGGAATGCACGCTCACCATGCCCGCAGGAACCCCCCTGGAGAGGACGGCCGAAGTGGTCGAATACCTGGTGGAGACGGGCCGGAAGACGCTGGCGGAAGCAGACCGGGAACATCCCGGCCCCGATCCCCTCTTCGAATACAGCTTCTCCCTGATCGGCGCACAGGTGGAGGAACGCGGAGGTCTGGCCGATGCGGGAGCGCATCTCGCCCATATCTGGATACAGGTTCTGGAAGGAGAAAAGCGGAAAACAAGCACGGCCGGACTGGCGGCGCTCTGGCGCCAGAACGCGGGCGCGATCCCGGGGATCGAGTCGATCGCCTTCAAGAGCGTCCTGCACAGCGCGGGGAAATCGGTCGAGATCCACCTCTCCCTGGATGAACGGGAAGCCCTCGTAGCCGCCGCCGAGGAACTGAAAGAGGAACTGAAGAGCTACCCCGGCGTCTACGATATCAGCGACAGTTTTCTGCCGGGGAAACAGGAGATGCAGCTGATGCTGAAACCGACCGCCCGGAGCCTGGGGGTGACCTTGAGCGATATCGCGACGCAGGTGAGGCACGCCTTCTATGGAGCCGAGGCCCTGCGTATGCAGCGGGGCAAGGATGAGGTCAAGGTCATGGTACGGTACCCCGAGCGGGAACGAAAGTCCCCCGGATACGTCGAGGAGATGCGTATCCGCACCGCCGACGGATCGGAAGTGCCTCTCAGCCTCCTGGCCGATGTTGCGATGGAACAGGGCTATGTTTCCATCGAACACGCCCAGAGAAGGCGTGTCATCAAGGTCTATGCCGATGTCGACGAAACGGTCGCCAACGCCAATGAAGTGCGGCAGACCGTCGAGAAAGAGTTCCTCCCGGGCCTTATCAACCGGTACGCCGGCCTCCGGTACTCCATGGAGGGGGAGGGCAAGGAGCAGAAGGAATCCCTGGCCGATGTCAAGACAGGGGCCCTCTTCGCCCTCTTCTGCATCTATGCGCTCCTCGCCGTCCCCTTCAGATCGTTCACACAACCTTTTGTGGTGATGATGGCGATCCCCTTCGGCATCGTCGGCGCGGTCATGGGACACCTCATCATGGGGATCGATATCACCTTCATCAGCCTCTTCGGGATTGTCGGACTGGCGGGGGTCGTCGTCAATGATTCGCTCGTCCTGATCCACATGACGAACCAACTCCGCAGGGATGGGGCCGACGAGCATGATGCGGTCACGCAGGCGGGGGTCCTCCGATTCCGGGCTATTATCCTCACATCCCTCACCACCTTCGCGGGGCTTACCCCCATCATCCTGGAGAAGAGCCTCCAGGCGAAATTCCTGATCCCCATGGCGGTCAGCCTCGGGTACGGCGTCCTCTTCGCAACCTTTATCACGCTGCTCCTTATCCCGTGCCTCTACCTGATCCTCGAGGATCTCCTCCGTTTCGCCGGAAGGCTCAAGGGCAAGATCATTCACCCCCGTGCCTGATGATGCACCATATTCCATCATCCCCTGCCGTCAGCGGCTGAGGAGGGCATTTACACCTTGACAGGGGAGGGTGACTTTTCTATACTCGCTGCGCCCCACGGACATTTCATTACACAGGAAACCGAGAGAAGGACAGAATCCATATGCCCGCACGCACGGATATAAAGAAGATACTGATTATCGGGTCGGGGCCCATCATCATCGGGCAGGCCTGCGAGTTCGACTATTCGGGAACACAGGCGTGCAAGGCCCTCAAGAAGCTGGGATATGAGATCGTCCTGGTCAATTCCAACCCCGCCACCATCATGACCGATCCCGGGATGGCCGACGCAACCTATGTCGAGCCCCTCAACGCCCGGTACCTGGAGGAGATCATCGAAAAGGAGCGCCCGGAAGCCATCCTCCCCAATCTGGGCGGCCAGTCGGGCCTCAATCTGACATCGGAACTCGCGCGCAAGGGCATTCTCGATAAGTATCAGGTACAGATCATCGGCGTCAATATCGACGCGATCGAGCGCGGCGAGGACCGCATCGCCTTCAAGAAGACCATGGACAGCCTCGGGATCGAGATGCCGAGGAGCAAACCCGCCTACAGTGTGGAAGAGGCGGAACAGATCGCCGAAGAGCTGGGCTACCCGGTGGTCATCCGCCCGGCGTATACCATGGGAGGAACCGGAGGCGGGCTGGTGTACAACAAGGAAGAGCTTCAGACCATCGCCGCCAGGGGGATCGCAGCGAGCCTGATCGGCCAGATCCTCGTCGAGGAGTCGGTCCTGGGATGGGAGGAACTGGAACTGGAGGTCGTGCGGGACGCCAAGAACCAGATGATCACCGTCTGCTTCATAGAAAACGTCGACGCCATGGGGGTCCATACCGGCGATTCGTTCTGCACCGCGCCCATGATGACGATCTCCCCCGAACTGCAGGAACGCCTCCAGAAATACTCCTACGATATCGTCGAGGCGATCCAGGTCATCGGGGGGACGAACGTACAGTTCGCCCACAATCCGGAGACCGGGCGGGTCGTGGTCATCGAGATCAACCCGCGGACATCGCGTTCCTCCGCCCTGGCCTCCAAGGCAACCGGGTTCCCCATCGCCCTTATCTCATCCATGCTGGCCGCCGGACTGACCCTGGACGAGATACCGTACTGGAGAGAAGGGACCCTGGACAGATACACCCCTTCGGGGGACTACGTCGTCGTCAAATTCGCCCGGTGGGCGTTCGAAAAATTTCAGGGCGCCGTCGATGAGCTCGGGACACAGATGCGCGCGGTCGGAGAGGTCATGAGCATCGG
>JAFGSH010000041.1 GCA_016934695.1 Deltaproteobacteria bacterium | reverse complement strand
GAACCTGCCCGACGCGGGGGGTGATGGAGCCCCGCCCACCAGCCAGATCCACTACCGAACCCTGGCCGAAAACCTGAACGAAGGGTACTTCGAGACCGACCTCGCCGGGACCTTCACCTTTGTCAACGATGCGATGTGCCGGATACTGGATTATGCTCCCGAGGAGCTGATAGGGATGAATAACCGGGAGTATACCGCACCTGAGACGGCCCGCCATATCCATGAGATCTTTCTCGGCGTCTACCGGACGGGAAGGCCGGCGAGGGTGATGGATTATGAGATCTTCCTCAAGAACGGCGGCAGGAGGGTCGTGGATCTCTCTGCCTACCTGATGCGTGATTCGGAAGGGAATCCCAGCGGTTTCTTCGGTCTCGAGCGCGACGTCACGGAGCGGGTCCGGGCGGAGGAGGCCCTCAGGCAGAGCGAGGAACGGTACCGGACCATCCTCGACACGATCGAGGACGGGTACTACGAGGTGGATCTTGCCGGGGACATGACCTTCTGCAACGATGCCATGTGCAGGATCGCCGGCACTCCT
This sequence comes from Deltaproteobacteria bacterium, assembly GCA_016934695.1. Next base: position 3,090 of record JAFGSH010000041.1, on the reverse strand, counting down.
CATGAAAAGCTGCTGGGCATGAACAATCGCGAGTACGTCAGCCCGGAGACGGCAAAGAGGATGTACCGGATCTTCAATGAGATCTACCGGACGGGAAGGCCGGCGGAGGTGACGGATTATGAGATCATACGATCCGACGGCAACCTGAGGATCGCCAGTATGTCGGCGACGCTGATGCGGGATGCGGGGGGGCACCCCGTCGGGTTTCGCGGTATCACCCGCGACCTGACGGAGAGGAGACGGGCGGAGAGGCTGTATCAGGCCGTCGCGGAGCGGTCGTTTGCCGGTATCTACGTCATACGCAAGGGAAAATTCCTGTACATCAACGCCCGGGCCGCGGGGTACACCGGTCATACCCCCGAGGAACTGATGGGGAAAGACCCCATGAGTATCGTCCATCCCGACGACCGTGAGAGACTGAAAAGGCACGCCAGGGAGATGCTGAAGGGGGACCGCACCTCTTTCTATGAGTATCGAATGGTTACCAAGACCGGCGATATCCGCTGGATCATCGAGACCGTCACCCCCATTGTGTTCGAGGGCGAGCCGGCGACCCTGGGGAGCTCCATGGACATCACGGACCGCAAGAGGATGGAGGAGCAACTGCACGCCTCGGAGATCCGCTACCGGACCATCATCGAAAACACCGGCACCGCCATGTTGATCCTGGAGGATGACATGACCGTATCCATGGTGAACGGGGGGCTCGAAGAGATGGTGGGGTATCCGGCGGCCGAGGTCGAGGGGAAGAAGAAATGGACGGAATTTGTCGCTGAGAGCGATGTGAAAAAGATGGTGCAGTACCATCGGATGAGGAGGGAAGATCCCGCCGCTGTGCCCTCGAGATATGAATGCACGTTGATCAGCAAGGGAGGGGACACCCTGGATGTCTTCATCACCGTTTCCCTCATCCCGGGGACCGGACAGAGCGTGGTTTCCGCTATCGACATCACCGAGCGGAAGGGGATGGAGGAGAGCCTCCGGTATATGGGGACCCATGACGGCCTGACCGATCTGTACAACAGGGCCTTTTTCGAGGAGGAGATGGCGCGGCTCGAACGGGGGAGGGACTTTCCCGTCAGTATCGTCATGGTGGATGTGGATGGCCTGAAGGCGGTCAACGACACGGAGGGGCACAAGGCGGGGGATGATCTGCTGAAACGCGCGGCGCGGGTATTGCGTGAATCGTTCCGTACGGAAGATACGGTAGCGAGGATCGGCGGGGATGAATTTGCCGTTCTCCTCCCCGGGACGGACGCCCGGGTAACGGAAAAGACCATCAAACGGGTGCGGCATTCACTGGCCGTCCACAATGAGGGGTACCCTGAGTCTCCCCTCAGCCTGTCCGTGGGTGCTGCGACAGGGGAGAAGGGGGCGCTTCTCGCCAATGTCCGGAGCACGGCGGACAAGCTGATGTACCGGGAGAAGATATCCAAGAGAAAGACCGCTCATCCCGCCCTCCATCAGGAAGATTTCGCCGACCGGCAGCCATCGGAATGAAACTGTCCGGCCGGCAGGTGCCACACGGGGGCACGACCCCTTTCCCGGAGGTCACTGGCTATCGGATGTCTTCGGCATGCCGGGCTCCCGGAGGGCATCCCGGTCCCTCAGGTACTTTTTCGTCACCGATTGATCCCTCTTCAGTATCTTTGAGCCTCTGGTAATCTTGCAGAGACTGATGCCGTATCGGGAAGCGATGCTCCTCTGGGTCGTTCCCTTGTCGAGCTCCTGGAGGAGCTTCCAGCGAAGTGAGAGATCCTGAATCTCTTTGGGGGTAAGGATCTCTTCGAGGAACGATCGCATCTCCCCGGGATCGGATATCCTGGCGAATACGTCTATCAGATCATCCTGGGAACCCATTTCCCCTCCGTTTCTGCGGCCGGAAACATGTACGAAGACACGGACAATAGAAAGTCATGCCGGCGGGGGCTCGACGTCCGCCGTGTGCCGCCGGGGTGGTATGCGGTACTGCGATGCGCGCATACAGACAAAATAACAGCATGACCACAGAGAGAGGGGAGTGCGAAGTGACACCTATGCCAGGTCGTGCCCTATCGCTCTCCTGACCCGTTCCATGAGCTGTTCCTTGGTTTCGTACGTATATCCGGCGACGGGGATGGGATCATGTACGATAACCTTCATATGTCCCGGGAGGATACGCAGGGTCCCCTTGGGCAGGATCTCCTTGCCGCCGAGGACGGTCACCGGGAGGATCGGCACCTGCGCCTCCAGCGCGATGACGAACCCGCCCTTCTTGAATGTCCGGAGGGTTCCATCCACGCTCCTGGTGCCTTCGGGAAAGAAGATCACCGATGCACCGCCCCGTATTCTCTCTCCCGCCGTCTTGAGGCTTTCCCGTGCCTTTGCATTATCCCCTCTGTCGATAAAGATGTATCCCACCTTCTCGCAGGCAAACCCGAAGAAGGGAACCTTCCGCAGTTCCATCTTGATGATCCATCTGATCTGCAGGGGAATGAGCCACATCAGGGCAAAGACGTCGTAGTGACTCTGATGATTGGCCATGACGATATACGGCTGGTTCGGTTGAATTTTATCCTCCCCGGTCATCGATACGGAGACCCCCGACAGTGCGAGGTTCAAACGGCTCCAGAACCGGGCGATGGCGTGACCGAAATTGTGTGGCAAGAAGGTGGTAGTCACAATCGCCGCAATGGCGCAGAGGAAGGTATCGAGGATAAACAGGATGATAAAGGCCGGCCGGTAGGCGGCGAAGGCGAGAGCGGTTGCCCGCTCCCATAGCTGTTCACCCTTGAATTTGTAGGAAGAAAAACTGATACGCGGTATCTGATACATTGTGGATATTCTCCTGAAATTCATCTCACCTGGTGAACCGCTCTTGAGTCGCCCCCCGAACCTCAAGCGATACGGACCGCCAACAGCAACTATATTGTAACCCTGATTAAGAATGGAATCAAGGTAGCATCCCATCTGCTGGGCACGAACCCGATACGGCATGGATTCCGGATCGATTTATGATGTTGCCGCCTGCATCGTGTCGCGTCTCGCACGAAATCTGGCGAATATAGACACCTTCTTCTTGATATCGCGCATCTTTTCCTCGGCGGCCTT
>JAFGSH010000040.1 GCA_016934695.1 Deltaproteobacteria bacterium | reverse complement strand
CCTTCCGGTCGGTCAGGACCGCCCCGTCGATATATCCTTTCTGAAGAGCAAAGTAGGTGAGTGCCGACACGGTTCCCCCCGCCTGCGGGGAGATACCCTTCACCCGGTCGCCGGCACGGGCGGCGGCGATCGACTGATACGTACCGAGAGGATCGCCGTCGTATGCCTTACCGAAAAGGCGTTGAGATACCTGGTCGAGATCGACCTCCACCTTCGGGCAGTAAGCGAAGCACCGTCCCTCATCGATGACGCAGGGGAAGAGCACCGCCGTCTTTCCCCGATATGACCGGTAGTAGGGACACAGGTCGATGCAGGCCCCGCATCCCGTACAGAGACGGGCGTCGAGAACATACTTTCGAAGCTCTTCCTGCCCCCTCTTGAGAACTCTCTCTTCCATCCGACGACCTCCCCCGGTTTCTAGTGGTCATTGACAAACACTGGTCATGTTTTCTACATTGGGAGATATACGTACCTGTTTCTCCGTGCGGTGTCAAACATTTCTTGGATCGGGCGGGAACCGGCGACGCCGGGTATATCCCTCGGACCGTCGAGGGGTTTTCGTCCGAGTCTTTCCCATGGACACCTCTTCGTTTTTGTGATAGGTAGCTGCAAGGATTCCAGCCGGTGTTTCGGGAGTAACATGCGGAGATCGTTATGGATATAAGAAGGGTGGGGATTATAGCGAACAGCGGCAAGGAAAAGGCCGCCGAGTATGCATTGCGGCTCACCGAGTGGCTCTCCGAGAGAGAGGTGGAGGTTTCTTTCGGGGAAGGGATTGCGGCCCAGGTGAACAGGCCGGGGATGTCCGGCAGCGACCTGGCATCTGCGGTGGATATGCTGGTGATCTTCGGAGGTGACGGGACGCTCCTCATGGCGGCCCGTCTGGCAATGGAGTCCGATGTGCCTATCCTGGGAATCAATATGGGCGGGTTCGGGTTCATGACGGTGGTCAATCTGGATGAGATGCTCGACACCATGGAGGTGATCCTCGAGGGGAGGTACAGGACATCCCGGCGGATGATGCTGAGCGTGTCCGTTGAGGGCGCGGAACATCCGGCCCTCAACGATGCCGTCATCAACCGGGGGGACCTCTCCCGTATGGTGAATCTGGAGACCTTTGTCGACGGGAGATATCTGAGCACCTTCAAGGCGGACGGTCTCATCATCTCCACTCCGACCGGCTCCACCGCCTATTCTCTCTCTTCTGGCGGTCCTATTGTAATGCCGGAACTGGACTCCATCATCATCAACCCCATATGCCCGCACACCCTGACAAACCGGCCCATCGTGCTCCCCCCCGAATCCGTTGTGGAGGTGGTCATCCGGACGAAGGAGGGGAAGGCGTCCGTGACGCTCGACGGGCAGGATCTCTTTATCCTGAAATCGGGTGACAGGGTACGGGTACGGAAATCGGAACACCGTATCAAACTGGTGGAATCTCCCCATCGTGATTACCTGGAGATCCTGCGGACCAAACTGGGGTGGGGCGGGCTGCCCGGATAAGATGCTGACGGAACTGCACATACAACACCTCGCCATCATCGATGAACTGAGGGTTTCCTTTACCGGGGGGCTGAATATCCTCTCGGGGGAAACGGGCGCCGGCAAGTCGATCATCATCGGCGCGGTGAGTCTCCTCCTGGGGGACCGGGCATCGAGCGATATCGTGCGCTCATCGGAAGAATCCGCGGTCGTCGAGGCCCTCTTCGATGTGGGCGAGAATGAAGAGGTGCGCACGCTTTTGGAAGAGGCCGGGATGGAAGGGGACGACGACCTGCTGCTGAAGCGTGTGGTGTCGAGGGAGGGGCGCAACAGGGTCTATATCAACGGGAGTCCCGCAACCCTGGGGATGCTCACGTCGCTCGGAGAAGCTCTCGTCAATATCTGCGGCCAGCGCGAGCATCAGATCCTTCTGGATGCCGACAATCATATCGACATCCTGGACACCTTCGGGGGACTGCTCTCTCCCAGAGATGCATTCTCCGATCTCTATACCGACTGGCAGGGGTTGCAAAAGAGACTGGCTGAGCTGAAGATGCGTGATAATGAGAGGATTCAGAGAGAGGAACTCCTGAGATTCCAGTTGGACGAGATCGAAAAGAGCGATGTGAAGATCGGAGAGGACACCGCCCTCCAGGATGAAAAGAGGATCCTCGGCAATGCGCAGAGGCTCGAGGAATGCGCCGGAGGCGCCTATGACATCCTGTACGCCGCCGAGGGCTCCGTCATGGAGAGGCTGGGGAACGTTGTTGACGATATCAAGGAAATCAGGAAGATAGACCCCGGGCTCCAGGTCTCGGAGGAGGACCTGGAATCAGCGTTCTTCAATCTCGAGGAGATCTCCTTTGTGCTGAGGGATTACATGAAGGGGATCACCTTTGACCCCGCGCGGCTGGAGGTGATCGATGACCGGCTTGCCTACCTGGGAAGACTCAAGCGCAAATACGGAGCGACGATAGAGGATATTCTGAAAAGAAAAGAAGAGATCGCCGCGGAACTGGAAGGGATCGCCTCCCTGGGAGAGGATATCGCCCGCCTCTCCGAAGAGATCGAACGGAGAGAGGGGGTACTCTTGGAGAGGGCCGAAGAGCTGTCGGAGGGGAGAAAACGTGTCTCCGAGACCCTGAAGAGAGCGGTGGAGGACGAGATCCGTTCGATGAGGATGGCCGACACCCGGTTCGAGGTCCGATTCGCAGATCGTGCGAGGGAGAGGACTGTCTCTTCACTTAACTCGAAGGGGATGGACGATGTGGAATTCTATCTGTCGACCAACGTGGGGGAGGAATTGATGCCCCTCAACCGCATCGCCTCCGGCGGGGAACTGTCCCGGATCGTCCTCGCCATGAAAAAGGTGCTGGCAGGTGCCGGCTCGGTCGGTACGGTCATCTTTGACGAGGTGGACAGCGGGATCGGGGGCGCCGTGGCGGAGGTCGTCGGGAAGAAGCTGAAGGACGTTGCCGGCCACCACCAGGTTATCTGCATCACCCACCTGTCGCAGATCGCCTGCTTCGGCGATACTCATTTTCTTGTTTCAAAGAAGGTGCAGGGAGAACGGACCAGCGCCGGCGTGGATCCCCTTTCGTATGAGGAGCGTCTTGACGAGATTGCCCGTATGTTGAGCGGTGTCGAGATAACGGAAAAGACCAGGCAGCATGCGTCGGAGATGTTGAAGATGTCCGGACGGCAAGAGGGTGCAGGCGAAGCGAAAGGCGGGCGTGAAGAATGCTGAGAAAGGCAAAGGTCAGCGACGCGAAGATCATTCACCAGATGATCAATCTCTCGTCAAGCAAGGGTGAGATGCTCCCGAGGTCCCTGATGGATCTGTACAGCAGCCTGCGCGACTTTTTCGTGTATCTCGACGATGAGGGATCACTGGTCGGTTTCTGCGCCATGCACATCTTCTGGGAAAATCTGGCGGAGGTCCGTTCCCTGTATGTCAGGGAAGAGAACAGGAGGACAGGCATCGGCAGAAAACTGGTGGAGGCGTGCGTCTCCGAGGCGATAACGCTCGACCTGATGAGAATATTCACCCTGACGTATCAGACCGAGTTTTTCAAGACCCTCGGGTTTGTCGTCACCGACAAGTCCGAGCTTCCCGAGAAGGTGTGGTCGGATTGTTTCAAGTGCTCGAAGTATCCCGATTTCTGCGACGAAGTTGCCATGATTGTCGAGCTCTGAGACACGACCCCGCCCACCTGTTTTCTTCATACGACAGATATGCCTTCTCCTCGGCACCGGCGGGCGATTTCCCGCGAGAGAGTATCGGTCTCGTGTGGAAGTCGCTTGACATGGGTTTTAAGATAAGATATTTTGCCAAAAAATATAACGGACAGCGTTATGGAAATACAGTACAGAGGAGACCGGGGTGGATACCTTTTTTGATCCCGAATCGGTGGTGGTGATAGGGGCCTCCAATGCCCCCTTTAACCTGGGGGCGACAATCTGCACGACGCTTCGCAAGTTTTCATCCTTCGAAGGTCCGGTGTATGCCGTCAACCGGAGCGGGGAGACCGTGCCCGGGTGCGAGGGTTTTATCGCCGTGACGGATATCCCCGGGAAGGTTGATCTTGCGGTCATCATCACCCCCGCCGAGGTGGTCCCTTCCTTTGTAAGACAGTGCGGTGAAAAGGGGATCAGGCACGTCATCATCGAGAGTGCGGGCTTCGCCGAGGGAGGGAAACAGGGCCGGGCGATGCAGCGGGAGATCAGCGAGACCGCGAAGGAATACGGAATCAGGATCATGGGGCCCAACTGTCTGGGGGTGCTCAATGCCCGCAACCGCTTCTGCTGTTTCTATGGTGTGCTGGAAGAGACGGTTGAAGCCTTCATCTCCGAACCGGGGACCGTCTCCTATATCATCCAGAGCGGCGGGTTGGTAGCGGTGGTGATGGAGTCTCTGAAGAAGGATGTGGTGAAGGCCAACAAGGTGATCAGCATCGGAAACAAATCCGATGTGGACGAGGCGGACATGATCGAGTACCTGGATGGGGATGACAGTACGGAGGTGATTGGCATGTATCTCGAGAACGTCCAGTATGGCCGGAAGTTTCTCGATGCGGCGCGGCGCGCCCGAAAACCGATCCTTGCCTTCAAGGTGGGGAGAACGGAGGAGGGGGCCGAGGCGGCCCGGTCGCACACGGCGGGAATGGCCAACAATGATGTCCTCTTCGAGGGCGCCTGCAGGCAGGCGGGGATCATCCGGTTGGATACCATCTCCGAGCTTCATTCCCTCCCGAAGATCTTTACGAGCATGCCCCCTCTCCGGGGGAGGAGAATCGCCGTCTTTACCAATTCAGGCGCCTTCGGGGGGATTACGGCGGATCTGCTGGTGGAGGCTGGGCTGGAGATGGCCCGGCTCTCCCCCGAGACCCAGGATCGTTTGAGCCGGACGGGGCAGATCTTCAATGTCTCGAATCCGATCGATCTGGGGCCCGCCCTTTCCATGCAGACCTTTCTGGACATCTTCGACATCCTCCTTTCGTCCGAAGAGGTGGACGGCCTGCTGCCGGTCCCCAGTCTGTGGCACCCCATGATCATCGATGCGATCGGCGAACTGGTCAAGAAGTGCCACCACTACCGCAAACCGGCGGCGATCTATACCCCCAATGCCGTATACAAGACGGTCTCCTATCGGGAAACGTATCAGATTCCTCTCTTCGAATCGCCCGAAGAGGCGGCGAGGGCCTTGCAGGTGTCCCACCTTCAGTACCTCTATGCGGCACGGAAGGGTGCCGGATCACGTCCCCGGTGTGCCGACCAACCCGCCTGGAGCGGGAACCTCCGCCAGGGGGCTGCCTGAGAGAAGGGGTGTCTTTCCGATGAAGCATCTCTGCCTTTTGTGCCTGATTGCGGGTGTGATCGCTATGGCCCAGCCTCTGTGTGCGGCCGGGAAGACGATAACCATCATCCACACGAATGATCTCCACTCCCACCTCCTGGGGTTTTCTCCCAATATCGACTATACACCTCTGGAAACGGGGGACGACGCAACCGTCGGCGGGTGGGCCCGCATAGCGAGCATTATCATGCAGGTCAAGGAGGACAGGACAAACCCGGTCCTGGTCCTGGATGCCGGCGATTTTCTCATGGGTTCCCTCTTCCACATGTTGAGCCGGGAGGAGGCCTTCGAGCTCAGACTGATGGGAGCGATGGGGTACGATGCGGTCACCCTCGGAAATCACGAGTTTGATCTCAGGCCTTCGGGTCTGGCCCGTATTCTCTCGAGCGCCGAACGTCTGGGGCGGATTCCTCCGATAGTCCTCTCCAATGTCATCTTCAGCCGTGAGAGTGCCGCCGATGACGATCTGGAGGCGATCTTTGCGCGGGGAATCGTGAGGCCCTACCGGATTATCGAGAAGGGAGGGATACGGATCGGTCTCTTCGGACTCATGGGGAAGGATGCCGCCGAGGTGGCCCCCTTCGCCTCACCCGTGACCTTCCGGGACCCGATTTCAGCGGCGCAAGAGATGGTCGAAAGGCTTCGTGGCGCAGAGGGAGCCGATATCGTGATCTGTCTGTCGCACAGCGGGCTTGCCGACGATCCTCGGCGGTCCGAGGACGAGATCCTGGCACGCCGGGTCCCCGGGATCGATGTCATCATCAGCGGGCACACCCATACGAAGACCGACCTCAGAAGGGTGAACGACACCCTCATCGTCCAGGCCTGGTCCTACGGGAGGCAGGTGGGCGTGATGGACATTATCTGGGACGGCGGAAGGGTGTCCCTGAAGGGGTATCGCCTTGTCGATGTGGATGATTCCATCAAGGGAGACCTCCGGATCACCGGGATGATCGACGCATTTGAGTCCCGCATCGATGAGGAGTTCCTGGCGTCGGAGGAACTGGGGTTTCGCCGGGTTGTCGCCAGCACCCGCTTCAGCCTCGAACTCAGGGAGGATGAATGCAACCTGGGAAACCTGATCGCCGACTCGATCCCCTGGTACATTAACAGTCATGACTTCGATCCGGCCGATCCGGCTTCCCGTGTGGAAGCGGGGGTGGTCAGCAACGGGGTCATCCGCGATGCGATCGAACCGGGGAGGACGGGGGATGTCGCCGTCTGCGATGCCTTTCGGGCCATCCCCCTGGGGATCGGGTTCGATGACCGCGCTTCCATGGGGTATCCCCTGATATCCTTTTATATCTATCCCGCCGAACTCAAGAAGGCCTTGGAGATCCTGACGAGTATCTATCCCCTGAAGGGCCCCGATTACTACCTCCAGATCTCCGGGGTCAGGTTCTCGTACAATCCCCACCGGATGATCTTTGACCGGGTGACGAAGATATGGATCGGTGACGAACAGAGGGGGTATGAACGCCTGGATTATTCGACATCAAACGTGCGTCTTATACGGGTCGCCGCCGATATCTACAACGCCACCTTCTTGAAGATCGTAGGAGATTTTACCTGGCATATCCTGGATATCGTTCCGAAGGACCGGGACGGAAATCCCATTGCCGATCTGAGAACCGCCCGGGTCGATGCGGACAAAGAGACCCCCGGGATCCAGGAACTCAAGGAATATAGAGGGTTCCTGGAGTATCTCCGATCATTTCCCGATATCACGGGTGATGGGGTTCCGGATATCCCTGAGCGGTACCGGGGCAGGCTGGGGCGTCAGCTTGTCGAACCCAGCTGGAACCCCGTCAAGCTCCTGAAGAGGGGGACCTCTGTCACCTGGGCCGCCTTCGGCGCTCTTCTCATGATTGTTCTGATCGTCATCCTGATCGCTGTTTTTGCGCGACGCACGCTCAAGCGATCGTGACGGAACAGCTTCCCCGCTCAAGATAATATGTCTTGACAGTGGAGGAGGTGACGTTGTAAGCCGAAACCATCCGGTGAATGGTTTCACCGATGAGGATTCGAATCAGCTACATGGCGGAGAGTATATACAAGGACCACCATGCTCTGCGGGGTGTGGTGGTCCTTTTGCATGTAAGAAAGTAATGTATTTTCTTGTTAAGAGAGGAGATTCGGTATGACAAAGGCGATAGAGGCCGGAGACACGATAAGTGTGCACTACACCGGGAGCCTCGAAGACGGTAATGTGTTTGATTCTTCCGAGGGGCGTGCCCCCCTCGTCTTTACCGTGGGAGCGGGACAGCTCATAAAGGGGTTTGACGATGCCGTCGTGGGGATGGAGCCCGGGGAGAAAAAAAAGGTGACGGTTTCCCCGGAAGAGGGGTACGGGGAACGCCGGGAGGATCATGTCGTTGATTTTCCCCGGTCGAATATCCCCCCGGATATGG
>JAFGSH010000039.1 GCA_016934695.1 Deltaproteobacteria bacterium | reverse complement strand
TCGAGCCCGAGGACGTAGTCGCGGGTGGTGCCGTACTTGACGCAGGAAGGGCCGCCTGCGTTCGTGGCGGCGTTTCCCCCGATGGAGCAGGTATCCAGGCTTGCCGGATCGGGGGGGTAGAAGAGACCGCGCTCCTTTACGGCATTCTGGAGGTCGAGCGTAACGACCCCCGGCTCGACTACTGCGATCAGGTTGTCTCGCTCGATGGAGAGGATGTTGTTCATCTTCGCGAGCGACAGGAGGACGCCGCCGAAGAGCGGGACCGAGCCCCCCGCCAGACCGGTCCCCAGCCCCCGCGGGGTGACGGGGAAGGAGTGCCGGTTCGCCAGGCGCAGGAGCGCCTGGACCTGCCCCGCCGACGTCGCCTCGACGGCGAGCTCGGGGAGGGAGGCGTCTTCCGATCCGTCCTTCCCGAGCTCGGCCAGCTTGCCAGGGTCCCGGACGACCGCGCCGGGACCGACAGCCTCGGTGATTTCATGCAGGATCTCGGGCGTGATGGGTGCGTATGCGGGCATGGTATCTCCCCGTCTAACCGTACTGTTCGAACCCGGGGATGTGGAGCCGGTTCTCCAGGCGGCGGAGCATCCAGGTCGCCGCCGATGTCAGGACGAGGTAGACGGCCCCGATCACCATGAAGGTCTCGGTGTACCGGAAGGTGTCGGAGGCGATGATCTTCCCCTCGCCGGTCAGCTCGATGCAGGTGATCATGTAGGCCAGCGACGAATATTTGATCAGGTAGATGATCTCGTTACCGCACCCCGGGAGCGCGCGCCGGAATGCCTGGGGGAGGGTGACGAAGAGAACCATCTTGATCCGAGAAAAGCCGAGCGCCTGCGCCGCAAGCATCTGCCCCGTCTTGACGGAGAGGAAGGCGCCGCGCACGTACTCCGAATGATAGGCCCCGCTGCACAGAGAAAACCCGATCACCGCGGCGGCGAAAGGGGTCAGGTAGATCCCGATGTAGGGGAGCCCGAAGTACCAGATGAAGAGCTGGACGACCAGGGGAAATCCTCGAAAGATAAGGACAAAGCCATCGCCGATCTTTCTGGTAAGTGTGTTGCCGTAGACCCGCATCGCCCCGACGAAGACGCCGATGACGATGCCGAAGAGGGAGGAGGGGATGATCAGCTGGATGCTGACCCACACCCCCCTGGCAAGAGCGGATACGACGTCCGGTTGGAATAAGAGGAGATCTCGCATGGTCAGGTTGATGAGCTCCCGTACAGTTCGGTTATCTTGGAACAGAATTCCCTCGTTCGGGCAGAGTCGGCCGAATACAGGATCTTCGCGGCGGGGCCCGTCTCCGCGATGACGCCGTCCTCAAGGAAGAGCAGTTCATCCGCCAGTTCGCTCGCGAAGCCGATCTGGTGCGTGGACATGATCATTGTCATGCCGTCCGCTCTCAGCGCCCGTATGACATCCAGGACCTCTGATATCAGTTCGGGATCGAGGGCCGACGTGGGTTCGTCGAGGAGCATGATCTCCGGGTCCATGGCGAGGGCTCGCGCGATCGAGACGCGCTGTTTCTGCCCCCCGGAAAGCTCTGCGGGATACTGGTTCATATAGTCCCGAAGCCCGACGCGCTCCAGTTCACGGACGGCCCGTTCCTTCGCCTCGCTCCCGTGCATCCCCTTGACCCGCACGAGGCCGATCTGGACGTTGTGCAGGGCCGTCAGGTGATCGAAGAGGTTGAAATCCTGGAATATCATCCCCACCTTCTGGCGGTATTCGTAGAGATCCTTCCCCTTGGTGCGGACGATTTCCCTCCCGTCGAGCCATATCCTCCCCCTGTCCGGTTTGATCAGGAAGTTGATGCACTGCAGGAGGGTGCTCTTCCCCCCTCCGGACGGCCCGATGAGGACCTTCAGTTCACCTTTGTCGATCGACAGGGAGGCGTCCTTGAGCACTTCCTTGTCGCCGTACCGCTTCGTCATGTGTTCGATTCTGAGAATCGGAATTGTGTCAGCCATATCAAAATCCTTGTGCGGAGTATCCCGGAATCCGCACCTTCTCTTCCAGGATCCGCAGCCCCTTGGTTCCCAGATAGGTGAGGATCATGAACAGAATCCCCGCCGCGAAGTACAGGGGAAGGTGCTCGTACGTCCTCGATGCGACGAAGTGCGCGCGGGCCATCATCTCCATGACCCCCAGCGCATAGGCGACGGCGGAATCCTTCAGGACGATGGAGTATTCGTTCGACCACCCCGGGATGGAGAGGCGCAGGGCCTGCGGCAGGATGATCAGGAAGATCGCCTTCCGGTCGCTCATGCCGAGAGCGCGGGCGGCCTTCATCTGCCCCTCCGGGAGCGACATGATCGCCCCCCGGAATATCTGCGACTGGTAGGCGGCACTGATCAATCCCAGGACGATGACGGAGACGGTAAACGCCGAGAGGTTGATGCGCAGGAGGGAGAACAGGCCGAAATAGAAGAGAAAGAGGAGGACGAGAAGAGGCACCCCGCGGAAGAACCACACATACGCGACGATCATGCGGCGCAGCCACCGGCCGCCGTAGACCTGCCCGACGGCGAGGTGGATGCCCGCCGCCAGGCCGATCATCATCGCCCCCGCGACCACCGCGATGGTAACGAGCGATCCCCGCAGGAGATAGGGAAGGGCACCATAGAGGATGGTCAGGCTTTCCGTCATGAAACCTCCCGGCATATAAAACAGGGAAGGCACCAGGATTTCCCCTCCTGATGCCTTCCACTACAGACCTTGCGTGCAGGCGTCCCCGGACGCGACATCTGTTATGGTTCGTATTTCTTCTTCAGCTCTTCCCAATAGGGGGAGGCCATCAGCTGCCTCAGGCCCTCGTTCAACATCTCGAGGAGCTCGGAGTCTTCCTTGCGGACGGCATAGCCGAAGTCCTCGCTGGGCATCCCGAATGTCCCGATGATCTTGACGGGTTTCTTTCTCGCGGCATCCTTCGCGGGTGCGTCGTCCATGGCGGCCCCGACGATGCGGCCGTTGAGGACGTCCTCAACCGCAAGGGGTGCCGAGTCGTATTCCACGAGGGCGAAGTCCTTCCCCTGGTCGATCAGGTTTTCCTTCATCCATTTCGCTTCGGTGGTGCCCCTCTGGACGCCGATCTTGTTCCCGTTGGAGAGGAGTTCGTCCACCGTCCGGGTGCAGTCCTCCGGAGCCACGATCACCTGGGAGATCTTCCAGTAGGGGATGGTGAAGTTGACCTGTTCCTTCCTCTTATCGGTGATGCTCATCCCGGAGGCGATCATATCGATCTTCTTCGCGACCAGGCTGGGAACGATGCCGTCCCAGTCCATCGGCTGGTGCTTGACCTTGAATCCCATTTTCTCCGCGATCCAGTCGACCGATTTTACATCAAATCCGTCCGGGACCCCGTCTTTGTCGACGTAGGCGAAGGGCGGAAAATTGGCATCGATGCCGTTGATGTATACCTTTTCGGATACCGCTCCTCCCTTGAAATAATAGATTCCACCCGCAATGACGATGATCACCACGATCAAGACCCAAAGAGATTTCTTACCCATGGAATAATCCTCCTTATTGGATAACAGCTTTTGGATGTGAGGTGGAAGGGCGCATATGGAAGCCTCTCCCCGGAACAATGAAAAAATGGTGGAGATGAGGGGGATCGAACCCCTGGCCTCGGCATTGCGAACGCCGCGCTCTCCCAGCTGAGCTACATCCCCAC
>JAFGSH010000038.1 GCA_016934695.1 Deltaproteobacteria bacterium | reverse complement strand
GGCGGCGAGATTGCCCAGCGCATCACCGACATGCCTAAGGTTGAGGATCTGGTCCGGAACATCATGAAAGAAGCAGAGGAAGTACTGACAAACCTGCCCAAGAAATTTCTGGGATAGGAATGAGAAACACCGGTAAAAACTGAAAACGCCGGAGGCGTGAACAACCGCCTCCGGCGTTTTTTCGTGACATCGGTACTTCAGGGAAGCATCGTCCCCTCTTCCCGGTAGCGCGCATGCCAGGAGAATGCCTCGTCGAGCAGCAGGGGGATGTGCCCTCCCGCCTCCTTCTCCGCCCGGCGGCAGTAATCCCGGAGGAGATCCCGGTAGTCGGGATGCGCGCAGTTCTCGATAATCACCTCCGGACGTTCACGGGGATCGAGCCCCCGGAGGTCGGCCACCCCCTGTTCGGTCACGATCACGTGAACCTCATGCTCCGTGTGGTCCACATGGGTTACGCACGGAACGATCCTCGAGATGGTTCCGTCCCGGGCCGTCGACGGGGTCATGAAGATGGAGATGAAGGCGTTCCGCGAAAAGTCGCCTGATCCCCCTATGCCGTTGACGACACGACTTCCAAAGATATGGGTGGAGTTCACATTGCCGTATATGTCGGCCTCGATCGCCGCATTCATCGCCACCACGCCCAGACGATTTATCACCTCGGCGCTGTTGCTGATCTCCTGAGGCCGGAGGATGATCCTCTCGCGATAGGTGTCTATGTTCCGGTAAAAGCGTATCAATCCCTCGGGGGAGGGCGTCAGCGAGGTCCCCGAGGCGCAGGTGAGCTTCCCCGCATCAATCAGATCGAAGATCGCATCCTGAATGACCTCGGCCCACAGCGAGATGCCGATCCAGTCGCTTGCGAGGATCCCTCCCATGACTGCATTGGCGAGACTTCCCACACCCGATTGCAGCGGCGGAAGGTCATCGTAAAACTTTCCCCGGACGGAGCGGTCCATGAATCCAATGAGGTGACGGGCGATCCCCTGTGATGTCCCGTTCACGGCTGCCAGGGGTCTCGTCTTGTCAAGCATCTCCGAGAAACAGATGGCGATGATCTTTTCGGGATCACAGGGGATGGAGGGACGGCCGATCCGCTGTGACGGTTTAATGATCGGTATGGGAGCGCGGTCAGGAGGTTTCCCCGGCGCATAAATATCATGCATCCCCATCAGTTCCATGGGCTGGGCCGCGTTCACCTCCACGATGACGCCGTCGGCTTCGCTAACGAAGGTAGGGGAAGCACCCACCGAGGTAGTGGGGATGATACCGCCGTCTTCCAGGATAGCCGTCGCCTCGATGAGGGCGATATCAAGGTGCCCCAGAAATCCGCATCGGACCTGTTCTGCCACCCTGCTCAGGTGGATATCATGATACATAATGTCGCCGTCGTTGATCGCCCGGTTGATCACCTCCCCCGTCTGATAGGGATAACGCCGCGCGATCCCTCCCACCGACGCAAGCTCCTCGTCCAGCTCTTGGCCCACCGAGGCACCGGTAATCAGGTTGACTCTGACGGGATCGCCCCCCCTGATCCGCTCCGCCAGGGCGAGGGGGACGACCTTGGGGTACCCGCATGAGGTAAAGCCGCTGCACGCCAGGGTCATGCCGTCCCCGATCAACCGGGCGGCCTCCCGGGGCGTCATTACCCTCGTCAGGAGATCCCTTCTCAGGATACGATTATCAGTACGCACGCTCGTCCTCCCGGAGACAATGTATCATGTGTCTGTGTTGTGGATGGTATATCCGATTTTGTCCCTTGCCACAAACCCTTTTGAAATCCACCGGAAAAAACTGAAAACGTACCTGAAAATTGGCGTGTTGTGATTATTGCACTCCCCTTGCTTTTCTATCGGGATTCCGGGAAATTTTTTCTGGACAATTAAAAGGCTTTGTGCGAAGTTGGTGAGCTAAGTAAAGGGAGAAAGGAATGCCAATCGCCGGAGCAGCGGGTCGCTCCCCTTTCTCCGGAAAGACTGTTCCCAAGGTAACGGGGGCCGTCTCCACGTAGATCATGGCGAAAACAGGTTTGCGGATCTCTTCTTCGATACCAAGGGCGTCAACGGGGCAACAGGAATGCCGGGTTGCAGGTATTTCTCTGCAGAAGAAGGGGAAGATACCCATTATTGAAACAGGAGGATACTGAAAAGATGAGCGAAAGAGAAGTGGTATTTGTTGAAGCTATGCGCACCGCCTTCGGAAGGATGGGCGGGACCCTGCGGGACATCACGGCCGAGGAACTGGCCGGGATCGGTGTCAAGGGCTTGATCGAAAAGACCAAGATCCACGAGAAGGCCCACGTAGACTGCGTATTTATGGGATCGGCGGCACATTGCTCCCATGCCATGAACCCGGCCCGATGGGCAGCCCTCTATGCGGGGCTCCCCTACGAGACATCCGCCAGCTATATCGAGATGCAGTGCGGTTCTGCCATTGATTCCATCAACCATGCGGCCTGGAAGATTCTCTGCAACCACGCCGATATCGTCATCGCCGGCGGGATGGAGGCCTACAGCCAGATCCCGGCCAAGTTCTCCATGAGCCTGCAGCCGTACCGGCTGAACCCCCCCATGCCCCTGGCGACCCAGCTCTCCCCCGTTCCCGAGGAGTGCATCGGGATGGGCCTGACGGCTGAGAACCTGCAGGTCATGTACAATATCCCCCGCGAGGAATCGGACAAGTTCGCCCTGAGGAGCCAGGTGCTGGCCAAGAAGGCCATGGATGCCGGGTACTTCGACGATGAGATCATCCCCGTAACCGTTCCGCAGGGGAGAAAGCCCCCCATCGAGTTCAAGGTGGACGAGCACCCCCGCGAGACCTCGATGGAGGCCCTCAGCGCCCTGCCTGCCGTCTTCAAGAAGGGCGGGACCGTGACGGCCGGAAACTCGTCGGGACGGAACGATGGCTCCGCCTTCGTCCTGATGATGACCAAAGAAAAGGCCAAGGAGCTGGGCTACGACCCGATGGCGAAGTGGATCTGCGGCGCCGATTACGGTGTCGACCCCAAGATCATGGGGATCGCCCCCGGCTACGCCATGCCGCAGGCCCTCAAACGCGCAGGCCTGAAGCTCTCGGACATGGAGGTCATGGAGTGCAACGAGGCCTTCGCCGTCCAGAACCTGGCCGTGATCATCGAGATCGAGAAGCAGACCGGCGAGAAGGTCGACATGGACAAGTGGAATCCGAACGGCGGCGCCATCGCCTTCGGCCATCCCAACGGTGCGTCGGGTGCCCGGGTCGGCATGTTCACCATGCGCGAGCTGATCAGGAGAGGCGGCAGATACGGGATCTTCGGTTCCTGCTGCGGTGGCGGACTTGGTGTCGCCACGGTTATCGAAAACCTGAGACGGTAAGGATCGTTTCACTTTTCAGGCAATCCCTCCCCAGGGAGGGATTGCCTCATTCCACTTATTGGAGGGATTCAACAATCAGGTATGGGCTCAGGGCCTGTGCCGCAAATTATTACTCGGAAGGAGAAGCAATTATGAAGATCGAAGACGTAAAAAACATTTGTGTCGTGGGTGCCGGGAATATGGGGCACCAGATCGCCCTTCAGTGTGCCATCTCGGGATATACGGTCAAATGCACCGATGTCATTCCCGAGATCCTGAAGAAGGCCGAAGATTTTGCCGACAGCTATCTAGCCGGGCGGGTCAAGAAAGGTAAAATGGAAGAGAGCCAGGCGAAAGAAGCCAGGAAAAGAATCTCCTTCACCGGGAGTCTTGAAGAGGCGGCCAAGGATGCCGATTATGTCATCGAAGCCGTCCTGGAGAGGCTTGATCTCAAGAGAAAGGTATTCGCACAGCTCGATGAAATCGCTCCACCTCATGCCATCCTGGCCACGAACAGCTCAATGATCGTCAGTTCCAAGATCGCCGACGTGACCAAACGTCCTTCCCAGGTCTGCAACCTGCACTTCTTCAACCCGGCCCTGGTGATGAAACTCGTAGAGGTCGTTCAGGGGCCCCACGTCTCGGACGAGACGGCACAGCTCTCGATGCAGCTCTGTGAGAAGATCGACAAGGTCCCCATCCACATCAAAAAGGAAGTCTGGGGATTCGTCCTCAACAGGATCTTCTCCGCCATTTCACGCGAGGC
>JAFGSH010000037.1 GCA_016934695.1 Deltaproteobacteria bacterium | reverse complement strand
CTCCTCGAGAACGACAAGGAGCTGCGGGCGACGGTCGGATCCCCCGCGGTCGAAGATCAGATCGAGAAGAGTGCTCAGCGTATTGAAAAGATGCTCGGCGAATCCCCCGAGACCGCCATCGCCGGAGCCCGCTACGGGTTCATCTCCGGCGCCTGCCAGGAGGCGGTCCGCTCCACCATAGAGATCCGCCACACGATCTCCGACCGGATCGACGCCGTTGTCACAAACCGCCTCCTCGGGATCCCGCTCTTCCTCGGGTTGATGTATCTTGTATTCCAGTTGACCTTCACCCTGGGGAACCCGCCCATGGGGTGGATCGAGGGGCTGTTCGGCTGGCTGGGAGGGGTGATCAAAGGGTGGTGGCCGGCCGGTTCGGAGAGCCTCCTCAAGTCGCTCCTGATCGACGGGATCATCGGCGGCGTCGGCGGCGTCCTGGTCTTCCTCCCCAACATCCTGCTCCTCTTCCTGGCCATCGCGGTCCTCGAGGATTCCGGCTACATGGCGCGGGCTGCGTTCATCATGGACCGCCTGATGCACAAGATCGGGCTGCACGGGAAGAGCTTCATCCCGATGCTCATCGGGTTCGGGTGCTCCGTCCCCGCGATCATGGCCACCCGCATGCTGGAGAACCGGCGCGACCGGCTGGTGACGATGCTCGTCGTCCCTCTCATGAGCTGCGGCGCGCGGCTCCCGATCTACGCCCTCATTATCCCGGCTTTCTTTCCCCAGATGTGGCACGCCCCCATGCTCTGGATCATCTACCTGATCGGCATCCTCCTCGCCGTGGCGAGCGCGAAGCTGCTGCGCGTCACGATCCTCAAGGGGGAGTCCGTTCCCTTCGTGATGGAACTGCCGCCCTACCGGATGCCGACGATCAAGGGCGTCCTGATCCACATGTGGGAGCGCGGGTGGCTCTACCTGAGAAAGGCCGGAACCATTATCCTGGGGATCTCCATCCTGCTGTGGGCGATGACCACCTTTCCCGGCCTGTCCGCCGACGAGGCCGCCCGCTTTGAGCAGGCCCGCCAGGAAATCCGGGCCGTGAACATGACCGAGGGCGAGCGGGCCGGGGCGCTTGCCGTCGCCGACAATGAAGAGGCGGAGGCCGCCCTGCGCGGCAGCATCGCCGGCCGCGTCGGCCGCGCCATGGAACCGTTCCTCAGGCCGATGGGATTCGACTGGAAGATCGGGACCGCCCTCATCGGGGCCTTTGCCGCCAAGGAGGTCTTCGTGGCCCAGATGGGGATCGTCTACTCCGTCGGCGAGGCGGATGAGGAATCGGAGACCCTCAGAGACAAACTCAGGAGCACCTACACCCCCCTGGTGGGGTTCTGCATCATGCTCTTCTGCCTCATCAGCGCGCCGTGCATGGCGACCATCGCCGTCACCAGACGCGAGAGCAACTCGTGGGGGTGGGCCCTGTTCCAGCTCGGCGGGCTCACGCTCCTGGCATACGTGATCACGGTGCTCGTCTTTCAGACGGGAACCCTGCTGGGGATCGGTGTCGGATAGGAGGTATACATGCTTGAAGTCATCATTGTCATCACCATTGTGGCGGTCGTGGTCGCCCTGGCGGTCCGGTCGTTCTACCGGACCATGACGGGTAAGAACGACTCCTGCGGCGGTTGCCCCGGCGCCTGTGCCGGGTGCGCCTACGGGAAGGAATGCGGAGGGCTGTATGATTTTGGTATGGGTGATACGGCAGACGACCGATGCCGCCCGGATTCCGCCGAGTCCCCACCGGGAAGCACAGACTCAACAGCCGGGCATCCCCGGTGAACGCCCGGCTGTTCCCTACTCCTCTATCCGGATGACCCGGCCCACCCCCATGGGGATACAATTCTTCCCGTAGGCCTCTCTGAACAAGGCGATGGCCCGGTCACCGGTGCAGTGGGTCGGTCCGCAGTTCTGAACGCCCAGTTTTTTGAAGTTTGCAATGATGTTTCGCACGGCGCCCTCCGAGGTTCCGGCCAGGTGAAACCCGCCGCACGCCAGATAGATCTCTTTGTCGAACAGCTCCCTGGCCCGCTTCAGGATGGTCACGATGCCCGGATGGGAACAGCCGGTGATGACGATCAGCCCCTTCTGTGTGTCCAGCACGAGCGCCTGTTCGGGAGGGGGGCCTTCGATCTCCCCCGTGGAGAAGACGCGCGGGCAGATCTCCACGGGGCCGCGCACCCGGACGGGCCGCGCCCCTTGTCCCGAGATATCCCGGGTGAAAGACGCGGGAAAGGAATCCCCGAAGTAAACTGAGATATCCGGCTGTTTCTCCAGGACGGCATCGAGCCCCCCGACATGGTCGCCATGGATATGTGAGAGGACGACGATATCAACGACGGCCGGGTCGATCCCCAGGACCTCCATGTTCCCCAGGAGGATATCGCCCCGGGTCCCCGTGTCGAAGAGGATGGTCTGGTCCGTGCCTTCGATGAGGCAGGAGAACCCCCAATCGCTCCTCGTCCCCTCCGCGAACACGTAATTGTCGTAGACAACGGTCAGGGTGATGTCACCCCCGCCCGCGGCGGGTTCGACCGTCGATCCCGTGAAAAGCATCAGCGATACGAAGAATACGAACAATCTCCTCATGCCTTCCCCCTCATCCGTCGGGGGACCTCTGGCGGCGGTGTGCTAGGCGAGGCGTTTCGCGCCCGCGTACACCTCCTCTACCTTCAGGACCGCCGCGGCGTGTCCCGGGTGCTCTTTCGGGTTCCACCGTTTCATATCCTCGAAGATATCCCCTTCGGTGTGGTATTCGACGGGCCCTTTGAGTTGATATGACTTGTCGTCCGGAGTGATAAAGAGGATTGCGCCTCTGCTCCCCGCGAAGATATTCTTCCGGGTCTTGTCGAAGTAGTTGTCCGCCACCACGATGGTATCTTCGTTGACCTTCCTCACACAGGTGGCATAGATGGCGTTGGGGACGCCATCCCCGTCCACCGTGGTGAATACGATCGGTCCCTTCCGGTCATCCCAGGCCTTGCTTACCTTGTCCGGCAGTACTGACATATGTTCCTCCTCCGGTATAGTAGTTGTATACAAACGTAGATACTCTCTTCCCGCTTCTCGAGCTCCGTAAAGGGGGAATGGATAATCCCAACTGGTGTATATGCGATCTTCATCCTTTCACGTGACCATTCATCAGCAAGCGGAATGTGCCTATGTGATGCCGTCCCTTTTCATCTGTTGTTTTCAAACAGGAGCTCTCTATACCACAGATCCTGCTGTCTGGTACAGGATGCTCTGCCTCATCGGGAGCGGGGCCGTGTCTCGATAAACGACATGTACCTTGGTCCGGCTTGCCACGCGTTGAAGACGGGTCCGCTCTCATGCCGCGCACAATTCGGTTTTTCTTCCCCCGGAAGAGCGGTATAATCGTGAAAAACTCCGGGGGAGGGAAGAGTCATGAAAACGATCAGCCGCAGGACCTTTCTCAAGCTGCTAGGCGTCGCGGGAGCCGCGCCGCTGCTCAGGCCGCTCTCCGTCGTGGCGTCCCAACCCGAGGCGTCCCTGATCCTCTTCAACGGGAAGATCATCACCGTGGACGGATCGGACTCCGTGGCCGAGGCGGTCGCCGTCCGGGGGGAGCGGATCATCGCGGTCGGCCCGACGCAGCGCATCAGGTCCTTCGCCGGGCGTGATTCCATGATGATCGACCTGCAGGGCAGGGCCGTCACCCCCGGCCTCATCGACTCGCATGCCCACCTCCCGCCCTTCGGGAGCAGGGAGCTGTACTGGGTCAAGCTGCAGGGTGTGCGGTCGAAGGAAGAGATCCTCGAACTGATCGCCGCCCGCGCCGAGAAGACGCCGGAGGGGAGATTCATCAACGCGTGGGGTGTCGAGAGCGACGATCTGGCCTTCATGAACCGTGATGATCTCGACGCGGTCACGACGCGCCATCCCGTCCTCGTCGTCCACACCACCGGCCAGTGGGGGTTCGCCAATTCCGCCGCGCTGGAGCTGGGCGGGGTGAACCAGGCGACGG
>JAFGSH010000036.1 GCA_016934695.1 Deltaproteobacteria bacterium | reverse complement strand
GATGTGGTGGGGATACAGATGACCGGGGGGAGGATGTCCCTGATCTTTCCCGTTCCCCCGGCGAGACTCTCGTATTCCGACATGTGGCCCGGATGGGTCACCCGCACGGAGAGTGCCTTGGCTGCGTCCATGGAACTCCCGCCCCCCATGGCGATGATACCGTCGCACCCCTCTTTCGCGTAGAGCTCGCCCAGGTTGTCGATCTCCCAGATGGGAGGGTCGGGTTCGATATTGGTGAAGAGGACCGCCTCGATCCCGTTGGCGGAGAGGTGGCCGATGATCTCGTCGGCGCGTCCGATCTGTTTCATGATGGGGTCGCAGAGGAAAAGGGCCTTCGTCATCTTCAGCCCTTTGGCCTGCCCGCCGATCTTCGCGAGGACCCCCGCCCCGATCAGCATGGGGGGGAGGTGGGCGATCCGGATCTCCCATGCCTTCTTCTTTTCCTTATAGGTGTCGATTCGGTTCCAGGTATCCTCAATCTCGCTGTCCTCGACGTCGAAGACCCGGTTGGTCGGAGGAAGCGGCTCCGCTCGATAAAAGGCCGGATAGGGTTCCCATATCCTGCTGAATTCAGACTGGTTGTTGAAGACGTTTTCGTCCTTCAGGGTCTGCTTGCCGATCTCCACCAGGTCGTCCGCCGTCAGGTGTATCCCGTAGCGGGCATTGAGAAGGTCCGAGAAGAACTCGTAGACCGATGTCTGGCCGCCGGGGACGGAGTTGAGGCAGTAGCCGATGGTGTCGCAGGTCGCCGCCCTGATCTGGAAGGCGAGCGAGTTTTCGATCTGCCCCTCTTTCTGCCCCGGGATCTTGTAGGTGAGGCCGGCGTTGTGGTCGGCCCCCATGGGGCTCGTGGCGTAGGTGACGCCGACGCCCTTGGCGGCCCGGCCGTCATGGCCGGGGATGGCCTGGCCCTTGAAGACGGGGACCCTCTCCACGTTCAGCGCCTTGCCCGTGGCCACGGCGCCGCTGCCGAGGACCGCACCGAACCCGGTCCCCTCTCCGATCTCCTCGATGAGCCTGATAGCCCCCGCGGCGTCCCCCATCTTCAGCCTGCCGCCTGATACGGCGACGGCCAGGGAGCCGCCCATCTCGATCAGGTCGACGCCGATGTCGTCGCACAGGAATTTCATCCGGGCGATGGCGTCGAGATCGATGATGTCGAGGTTGGTCCCCAGGAGGGCGATCGCCTCGTATTCGAAGGCCGAGCAGAGACGCTCCCCGTCGGGCCCGTTGTAGATGATCGAACACTGGACGACGCACCCCGGCATGCAGCCGTGCATCCTGCCGCCCCGCTCCCAGACCTTGTTCTTGATGGCATCCCCGCTGACCTTCCTGAAGTCCTCGTGCCGTCCCGAGGTGTTCCCCCTGGCGGGCATGCTCCCCACCATGCTCATGTTGGAGACCGCCAGCGGCGTCCCGAAGGCGTGGAAGAGGCCGCAGCTCACGTCCTTTCTGAGGATCCCCACCCAGTTCCGGACTGTCTCACGGAACGCGGTCGGATCTGCCAGGGGGATCTTCTCGGAACCGTCGTCGTCGACGACGATGGCCTTGAGCCCCTTGGCCCCCATCACGGCCCCGATCCCCCCCCTGCCCGCGGCTCGCGAGGGATCCCCGTAGGCGTCGGTCAGGGCGATCGACGCCCCCGTGTATTTCCGCTCGCCGGCGGGGCCGATGGTGATGAAAGCGGCCTTGTCGCCGTATCTCTTGCGGAGCTCGTCGTTGAGAGGGTAGTTTCGCATCCCCGCGTACTGATCGGCGGATTCCAGGGAGGCCTCTTCCTTCGATATCCTCAGGAGATACCATTTCCCCTCTTCCGGTGTCCCTTCGATGATGACCGCCCGGATACCCAGCTTGTCCAGCTTCTGGGCGGCCGGTCCCCCCACGTTCGCCTTCTTGATCCCCTTCGTCAGCGGGCTCTTGCACCCCAGCGATATGCGGCCGAGCTGGGGGGCCATGGTCCCTGCCAGCGGCCCGGCGGCGATGATCAGCTTGCTGTCCGGTCCCAGGGGATCGGCGTCGGGCGGGACCTCTGTATTCATGATCTTGGCGATCAGCCCCCTGCCGCCGATCGTCGTGTACTCTTCAGGCAGGCCTTCCGTGTCCACCTTGAGCTGTGACATCTTAACGCGCAGTATCTTCAAATATCGTCCTCCCTTTCTTGTCACCGTTCTCGGGACAAACATGAACATCCGAAGCGCTGAGCACGATTCGTCCGAGATCACCTGTTATTTCGGAAACGCGGATCTGTCAAGCCGGTTTTTGCCGCTTGATGACGAGGACGGGGTTTTTGGCCTTTCTGATCACCTTTTCTGAAACGGATCCCAGGAACATCTCCTTGATGTTGCTGACTCCGTGAGACCCTATGACGATGCTGGAGACGCCCTCCTCCTCTTCCGCGTCCAGGATGTTCCGGGAGGGGATCCCCTCCTCGATGCGGATCTTCACGGTGAACCCGTTCTTTTCGAGCTTCTCGGCAATCGCCTGCGCCTCCTCCCGGGCGATCTTTTCGAGGGCCTCCTGGGTCCTCAGGAGATCGGCGGGCACATACTGGGCCATCGCGTCGAGGTTCCTGCTGTCGATGACATGGATAACGACCACTTCCTGCGGTTCGTCCGTCTTCAGTTCCAGAATAGAAGCGAGGGCCTTCTTGGACACGTCTGAAAAATCGGTCGGATAAAGGATTTTCTTAAACATGAGACTCTCCTTCCTTGCGTAATGAAAAGCCATCCCGATATCGGCATCTTCTTTCATATGGGATTTTTTATCAAGACCTTATTTTCAGCCGGGAGGGGTGCCGGTTTTT
>JAFGSH010000035.1 GCA_016934695.1 Deltaproteobacteria bacterium | reverse complement strand
GGGGGGCCAGGACGCTGGACGGGGTGAAGTTCCGATGCAGGCCGGGAATGGGACGCTGTCAGGGCGGCTTCTGCGGCCCCCGGGTGACCAAGATCCTGGCGCGTGAGCTGGGTATCTCCGAGGAAGAGGTAACAAAGAAAGGCGGCGAATCCCGACATTTGCTGTATAAGGGTAAGGAACTACTGGAGGCGCAACAATGAAGCTGCAAGACGTGGATGTAGCCGTGATCGGAGCCGGGCCTGCCGGCATGGCCGCCGCGATCAGGGCCAGGGAAGCGGGGGCTGAACATGTCGTCCTGATGGAGCGGGCGGAAGAATTGGGGGGACTCCTGCATCAGTGTGTGCACAATGGTTTTGGCCTTTTGTATTTCAAAGAGGACCTCACCGGCCCGGAGTACGGGCACCGCTTCATTGAAAAGGTGATGGATACCGGGGTCACGCCGCTCCTGGAAACCATGGTCGTCAGGCTTGGCAAAGACCGGCAGATCGGAGCGGTCAATACCAAAGAGGGTTTTATTACCTTCAGACCCAGGTCGATCGTGCTGGCGATGGGGTGCAGGGAACGGAGCCGGGGGGCGCTGAACATCCCCGGATCAAGGCCGGCCGGCGTTCTCACCGCCGGAACCGCCCAGCGGTTTGTCAACGTGGAAGGCTTTGTCCCGGGGAAGAGGGTCGTGATCCTGGGCTCGGGCGACATCGGGATGATCATGGCTCGCCGCCTGACCCTGGAGGGGGCCCGTGTGGAAGCGGTGGTGGAGATCCTCCCCTACATAGGCGGTCTGATCAGGAACGAGGTGCAGTGTATCCACGATTTTGAGATACCCCTGTTCCTGAGTCACACCGTTACGCAGATCCACGGCGAGGAGCGGGTGGAGGCCGTCACCGTGGCACAGGTGAACGGCAACCGGCAGCCGGTTGCCGGTACCCAGAGAACGATCGAATGTGACACGCTCTTGTTGTCGGTCGGCCTGATCCCGGAGAACGAACTGTCGATCATGGCGGGGATACAGCTGGATCCGGTGACCGGAGGGGCCCTTGTCGATGAGACGAGACAGACGAATATCCCCGGCGTGTTTGCCGGCGGGAACGTCCTGCACGTCCATGACCTCGTCGACAATGTCTCCTGGGAGAGCGAGCTGGCCGGAGAGAGCGCCGCCCGCTTCGCCGTTGAGGGGAAGCAGGAAGGGAGAGGAGACATTCGGGTCAAGGCGGGGAGAAACATCAGATATATTGTCCCCCAGACCATCAGCGGCCGCAGGGACACCACCCTCTATATGCGGGTAAGCGAGCCGGAAGAGGCGGTGAGAATCAAGGTAGGCGACATCATGACCAAAGGGGTGCGGGCGGTCAAGCCCAGCGAGATGCTGAAGATCGAGCTTTCAGCCGAGAAGCTGCAAAAGCTGCAGGAGGGGACAGAAGAGATCACGGTAGACTGTGAGAAAAGAGGAGGAAAGTAAGGTGGCACAGGAGAAGACATTCATCTGCGTCGGTTGCCCCCTGGGTTGTAAGGTGACGCTGACCATAGACGGGAAGGGTGCCGTGGCCGGATTTGCCGGCAACAAATGCAAGGAAGGGGAAAAGTACGTTCTGGAAGAGTATACAAACCCGGTCCGTACCCTGACGGCCACCGTCTTGACCGAAGGCAGCTCCCAACCCTTGCTGGCGGTGAGGACCAACAGGCCGATCGTGAAGACGAAGCTGGCGGAGGGGATGGCGATACTGGCGAAGGTACGGGCGAGGCCTCCCCTGAAGGTGGGCGACGTCGTTGTGCCCGATCTGCTGGATACCGGCGCTGATATCGTGGCGAGCAGCAACCTGTCTTCCTAGACGATAATGAGGGGGTGATTATTCATGGAAGAGATAACTCTGGAAATGGCTGAAAAGATGCTCGATGCCGCCGAGCGGTGGGCCGCGCTCTCCGGATACCCGAGCAGCATCGCGGTAGTCGATAAGGCGGGGGCGGTGATTGCCGTCCACAGGATGGACGGCGCCGGCCCGATGACCACTGACATTTCGATCAACAAGGCCTTTTCGGCGGTCTATTCAACCGCGCCGACCCTGATGCTGGCACGGATGATAGACCCCCGCATGGCGGGACCAACACCCGGGAGCGGCGGGCTCGGGCTCCTGACACAGGCGAAGCTCCGTCTGATGTTCATTCCCGGCGGCAATCCCATCAGGAATGGGGACATGAAGGTAATCGGCGGGATCGGCTGCAGCGGCGTTCCGGACGGTGTCGGTGAGATCAGTGATACCACTGTCGTGCAGGCCGGGTATGCCGCCATCTATGAGGAATACGATTAACCGAGCGAACAGAGACGAGCCAGGGAGCCGGACTATGGGTATGAATATAGAGATAGCCAAGAGGATGATCAAAGCCGGGATACAGCAGGCCCAGGAGATGGGAAACTTGTGCAGTGTTGCCGTTGTCGACGACAGGGGGTTCTTAGTAGCTCTCCACCGGATGGATCACGCCCCGATCCCGACGGTCGATATCGCCCGGGATAAGGCATGGACGGCGGCCGCCTTCAGGGTGCCGAGTGCTGATATCGGTCGGTTCGGTGACCCCGCGACTCCGGGTTTTGGATTTAATACACAGAACTGGAACGACCGCCTGACCACGATCCCCGGTGGACTGCCGGTTCAGGACGGCGATGAGGTTATCGGGGGAGTCGGGGTCAGCGGGGGAACGCCTGACGAGGATATGGCTGTCTGCCGGGCGGCCCTCGCCGCGGTATTCGCTTCGGATTGAATTGCGCCGATGGCTCTCTGGCCCGGATCATGTCGAGGGGATGGTTGCCAGGAGGAAGAGCGTACCGAGAGATGCCATGACGATCCCCGAAAGGATCCCCACGACGCCCGGGCAGGGGACCATCCCCGCGACAGCAGCAGGCCTTTCGTCTTTATGTTCGAGGAGCACAATCCTTCCCTGAAAAACAGCCCCCACCGTCTGGCCGCAATGCCGATTCCGAGGAGCGTAATCAGGCCGAATCCCTCGATCTGCGGGCCCTGCATCCGGTAACGGCACCTCCGGTCCTCCGTATCAGAATACAGCGCAACATAAGGAGAGGCAAAAAAGTGCTTGACAAATGCTTAGGCAAGCCTTATATATTAAGCCAGAGCTAAATTCAATGGAAAAAGAGGTGATCCAAGTGACATTGACCGATACCCTGACCGCAAGTCTCGAGGATTACCTGGAGGCCATCTTCCACATCATCGCGGAGAAACAGGCGGTGCGACCCAAGGACATTGCCAGGCGGCTCAAGGTAAGCAACGCTTCGGTGACCGGCGCGCTCCGATCCCTGGCCGACAGGGGACTGCTCAACTACGCCCCGTATGACGTGATCTCCCTGACCCCGGACGGGAAAACCGCCGCCAAGGACGTCATCCGCCGGCACGAGGTCCTCCGGGACTTTTTCGTCAAGGTCCTCGCGGTGGATGAGGACGAAGCGGACACGGCGGCCTGCCAGATGGAACATTCGATTACCCGGGTCATCCTGGAGCGGTTCATCCAGTTTGCCGAGTTCATCGATGTGTGCCCCCGCGCCGGCAGCAAGTGGATCGCGGGGTTCGGGTACCGCTGCGATCATGACGGCACGCAGGAGAATTGCGAACAGTGTATCTCGGTGACCCTCGAAGGGGTGAGAGAACGTATACGGCAAGGAGGTGGAAGATCCATGACGACAGTGACGCTGAATGACATGAAACCGGGGGAAAAGGGGAAGGTGCTGAAGGTCAATACCCGGGGGGAGACGAACAAACGGATCGTGGAGATGGGGGTTACCGCCGGGGCCGTCGTCGAGGTGGAGCGGATAGCCCCCCTGGGCGACCCGATCGATATCAAGGTGAAAGG
>JAFGSH010000034.1 GCA_016934695.1 Deltaproteobacteria bacterium | reverse complement strand
TCCATCATCTCCCCGGCCTTCTTGAGCATCAGTATGTGGCAATCAATACAGGGATTCATGTTCTTGCCGTACCCGTACCGCGGCGCCCTGAGCATAACGAGGTGCTCCTCCGTGATGTCCATCACGGTGAGGGGGAGCCCTGCCGCACGGGCCACCTTCACGGCCCTGTGGGCGCTAAAAAAAGGCGTCTCAAAGGCAACGCCCTCCACTTCGATGCCCTGCTCCTGGATAACCTTGACGGCGAGTATGCTGTCAAGCCCGCCCGACATTAGAGCGATTCCTTTTATCTTCAATATCTTACCAGCGTTACTTTCCACTCCTCATGGAGAAGTTTCCGGATGTCCTCGTCGACATCGTAATCCACCAGATACAGGCCCCTGTCATCTCCGATTCGCAGGGCGGGAAGGGATATGCCGCCACGCTCTTTCCCGGCATGCCGGGAAAGGGAAAATCGGAAGTCATCATATACAGGGGGAATCTCCATGCCCCGGGCGATATCCTCGATAATCTCCCTTCGGCTCCGCTCCTCCGATACGGAGACGATCCTGTCCCCTCTTTCCCGGAGGATATGCAGGACCTGATCGGGAACCTTCCGCGAAGTGATGACGACGCGTCTGCCCTCCCTTTCCAGCAGGAGTTCCGCCCTTATGGAGAGGGAAAGCCCCTCTCCGCTCAACACCGTCACATCACCTCCCGTGACCGGAACGTAACCGAGCGTTCCGAGGAACGAACACGCAAGAACCAGGCCACTGCCGGGATCGAGGACCTGCAGGGGAGGGACTTGATATGCCGTCTCGTCATCCGCTACCCCCAAGCCACTCATGATCTCAATGATATCGAGTCCGTTCCTCAGGGCATACCTCCTGACGGGCAGAGGAAGGACGTCGGATCGCTCCGTCATAAAATTAAATGCGTACCTGCCCGATCCCCCGGTCTTGGCATTCCGTGAAACGAGCCATCCAACGGAGATCCGCACTTCAGGGGTATCGCCGATCTTCGTCTGCCGACCCATCTTTTCAAGGGTATACCCACCGGCGGCCCTGAAGATCCGCTCCAGGAGAGAGGGCACCGCCCCTCCCTTCTCGACATCAACGACCCGGTAGGTATGCCACGCAGCTTCTATAACCCGTGCCAGGGAT
This sequence comes from Deltaproteobacteria bacterium, assembly GCA_016934695.1. Next base: position 1,460 of record JAFGSH010000034.1, on the reverse strand, counting down.
GCCGGTATCCGATCGGACAGATCGAGGAGAATCGTGTTGCCGCCGGGCATCTCTATGACGGGGATCTTCGTACAATCGATCGTCACCTCGCCGGAGGGAGGAACGGGGATGCCGTACTTTCCGTCCGTGATGACCGCGCCCCCCATCCTGCCGATGATATGACTGATCAGGGGAAGGATCTTCCCCTCGGGAACGACGATATCACCCTTGCCGGCCGGCAGCCCTGCCTCCCTGCGGACCTCGGGAGGGAAGAGCAGAACCTGCCCGGGATATACCCTGTTGAAGTTTTTGACCTCCGGGTTGAGGCGCCGTACCTGCTGCAGCACCCGGTATATTCCCCCGCCGGAGTGGCCGAACCTATGAATAATAAAAGAGACGCTCTCGCCCTTCTTCACCACATACCGCAGAACGCCGCCCTCCTCCCTCTCACCGGAGGGCTCGCCGGAAGTCTCCTGTTCGTCGGGGAGAGGTCTCTTCCGGGGGAGGAGGACCCGTTGGCCGGGATATATACGATTGATATCCTTCAACTGGGGGTTGAGGGTTCCTACGAGTTCCAGCAGACGGAGGGCCTCTTCCTTCGACACGGTGTAGTGTCTCCTGACGATGGTAAAGAGGCATTCACCCTTCCTGACAGTATGCAGATCGGCACCATGCCTCGAAACGCCGACCCTCTCGAATTCGATATAGGCCCTTTCTTCCCCGGGAAGCGCAACCGCGGAATCGGCCAGGGCGAGACATACCACGGTATAAAGGACATAGCTCCACAATCCCCGTCTGTCCACGGAAACCCTCCTCAGGCGAGGTTGTTCTTATATACGCATGGCCCCCAAAAGTCAAATCGGGGCACCGGAACCGTAAGCATCGAAGAAGATAGATGGTATCACTGTTGCAACTGGAATCCAAATGATATATGGTGGGGCGGTACCATGCATCCCTTTGGATCGGGGGAAGGATCGATATGACCGACCGCGAGTTTTTGAGAGATTTTCAGGAAAAGGTCGAAAAGAGGCTGAGAGAACACGAGATATCAGTGATCCAGTACTGGCTTGAACGGCTGGGCCGGGTGGCATCCATGAAGCCCGAGGGAATCGCCTCTCTCCAGCTGGAGATACAAAAGATCCGCGATATGATGGAAAACCGTATCAAGACATTGAAGAAGGGTTGACATGAGGAGCATAGCAAATTTTCTGTTCGAGGCGGGGATGTTGCAAAAGACACCGAGATCGGGGTTCCAGTTTCTGGGGTCCGGACACGAATCCGTGGCGGAGCACGTCCTGCGGACGATCTTTATCGGCTATACCCTGTGCAAGCTGGAGCCCGGGGTGGATGAGGCACGGGTACTGAAGCTCTGCCTGATTCATGACCTCCCGGAAGCACGGACCGGAGACATGAACTACGTCAACAAAAAGTATGTTGCGGTCGATGAAACAAAAGCGGTCGATGAACTTGCAAAAACGCTT